>JANWIR010000057.1 GCA_025449805.1 Acidimicrobiales bacterium
CGCCGAGCTCCTCGCCCGTGGGCGTCGCCGCGCCGCGCGCCGCGCTGGTCGTGACCCGAGGCCAGAGCGCGTCAGTGTGCGCGACGACGCCCGCGGCGGGATACGCGCGCTGCGACGCCGTCATTCGGCGCGACCGCCGGGCCCGTTCGCTGGCGCCACTGAGGGCGACCAACGCGACGCCCGCTGGACTCCTCGGTGATAACGGCGCCTACTCGCCGTCCTTTTTGCGTTCGGCCTACAACGTGGCCTCGCTCGGCGCGAACTCGAGTTTCGGCGTCGGTCGCGTGGTGGGCGTCGTCGACGCTTTCAGTAACCCCAATCTCCTGAGTGACCTCAACTACTACCGGGCCTACTTTGGGATGGCGCCGTGCGTGAGTGGAACAGTGTCGCCAATGAACACGACGTGCGTCGTGCAGCAGATCAACCAGAGCGGGCAAAGTGCCCCGCTGCCGGCCTACAACCAGAGTTGGGGATTCGAAGAGGCAATTGACGTTGAGATGATCAGCGCGCTATGCGTGAACTGCCAAATTCTGGTCGTCGCGGCACAGTCGTCGGCGATGGGCGATCTCGGCACGTCCGTGAATACGGCGGTGCGCCTCGGCGCCAACGTCGTGTCGAACTCGTACGGGTCCAGTGAGTACCCGAGCGAGGTGTCGGACGCGATGACGAACTACACGCACCCTGGCGTACCGATCGTGGCGGCCGCGGGCGACAACGGCTACGGCGTCCAGTTTCCGGCCGCCGCAACCGGCGTCATTGCGGTTGGCGGCACCACACTGACGCAGACCTCCGACAGCGGAACGCGCTCGGCGAGTGAGTCGGCCTGGTCCGGAACCGGCGCCGGCTGTAGTCAGTACGTCGCGAAGCCGAGCTGGCAGAGCGACGCCAGTTGCCCACGGCGAAGTGTCAACGACGTGGCCGCGGTTGCCGACCCGAACACGGGCGTGTGGGCCTACGACCAGAACAGTGGTGCACAGATGGTGATCGCGGGAGGTACCAGTGTGGCGACGGCGGTCGTCAGTGCGCTCTACGCGCTCACGGCGAACTCGTGGCCCTCGACGGTCACGGGCGCGCAGTTGCTCTATCAGGGGTCGTCGACGCTCTACCACGTCACGACGGGAGCTGACGGGAACTGTCCGACCTACTTGTGCGACGCGTCGCAGAGTGTCGCGGGCTACAACGGCCCAACCGGCGAGGGGACCCTTGGGGGGACACCGAATAGCGCCGCCGCCATCGCGGGTTCCAGTTCTTCTTCACGAAGCGAGAACCAGTCCGCGCTCGCGAGCCCCGCGCCCACGCCCAGCGGCGTGGTGGCAGTGCCCGGCAACGGCGCGGTCACCGTTAGCTGGACGCCCGTGAGCGCGAGCGCGAGCAACGTCACGAGTTATCTCGCCAGCGACGGACATGGTCACACGTGTTCATCCGTCGTCGAGATCACGTCCGTCGACGCGTGCACCGTCACGGGACTTACGAACGGTGTCCCCGTGAGCTTTCGCGTGGCGGCGATTTTCGCCACCGGGCCAGGGGCGTACTCGGGGACCAGCCGTAGCGTCGTGCCGTCACCAACGTTGAGCGTCCGTGCGCTTTCGGTGGGCAACGGATTCGGTTGCGTGATCGTGTCCGGCGGACGAGTCGACTGCTGGGGCGCGAACGCCGACGGCCAGTTGGGTCGCGGCACGTACACGAACGCGAGTGGCGTCGCGCGCGTGTCGGGGCTGCGCGACGTCGTCAGTGTCGCGACCGGGAACGCGGATGCTTGTGCGGTCACCTCATTAGGTGCAGTGTTCTGCTGGGGCGCTAACGAGAGTGGACAACTCGGTAACGGCGCGACGACGTCGCTCGCGACCCCGACGCAGGTCCAGGGCGTGACTGACGCGACGCAGGTGTCGGTGGGAGCGAGTTACGCCTGCGCGCGACTGGCCACGAGCCGCGTTACGTGTTGGGGAGCGGATGCCTACGGACAACTGGGCGACGCGAACCCTTCCAGCTCTTCGGGCGCGGTCTTGGTCGCGGGCGTTTCCGGTGCCACGGTCGTCGTGGCGAGTTTTAACCACACGTGCGCACTGCTTGTCGGTGGCGCGGTGAGTTGTTGGGGCGCTAACACCCACGGCCAACTTGGTAGCGCGACGTCAACGGGTCAAAACGCGCCGAGCATCGTCGCCGGCGTTAACGGCGTCACGCAGCTCTCGCTCGGCGAGAGCAACACGTGTGCACTCGAGGCGGACGCGTCGGTGTGGTGCTGGGGTTACAACGGCGACGGTGAGTTGGGCGTCCGCGACGTCATCGAGTCGGCGGTACCTGTTGAGGTCCCCGGCCTACCCGCGATGACCCAGATTTCTTCGGGCGCTTTTGGCACCTGCGCGACGGACCACGCTGGTCGCGAATGGTGCTGGGGCACTGACGTTGCCGGTTCGCCCAACGGCAACGCGTTGATGGCGTCCAACACGCCGACGATTCTGCCGGGAATCTCAGACGTGACATCGTTTGTTGCCGGATACAGCAACCAGTACGGGTGCGTCACGCTGGACACCGGCGCGCTCGCGTGCTGGGGGGCGGGGGGTTCGGGCGTCGCGGTCGTCAACGCCATTAGCGCGTCGGTCGCTCGGCCGATGGGTAACGACGCGCGCGCTAGCCGCGGTCCGGGTAAGCACCAATAGTTAGGGTCGACGCGGGGCGACGTATCGATAGCGACGCTGGATATAGCATCCACGTGAGGGCTCGTCGCCCACCGCTCCCGGGAGCACCATGTCAGAATCCAGCGAGAACTCCGATACCGTCGGCGAACACTTCAATCGCCTACGGGAGTTCGGCACGGTCATCAATAGTTTCCCCGGCGGCCTGACGGTCTTGAGCCTCGCTGGGGAGCTCGTTCACATGAACGAAGCAATGGTGGCGCTGACGGGTGTGGATCTGCGCCACGCGTACGGACAAAAGATTGCGGACCTCAATCCCGAGGGGTGGCAACGAATTGGGCACATCTGGGATCGAGTGTTGCGCGGCGAGCGCGTTATCGACGACGCCGTCTACGAGGTGGCCGCGTCGCTGGCCGCGTACTCCATTTTCGGCGATCAGTTCGGGGACGTTGCTCGCAGGTCACTGCGCGTTCGGCTGGAGTTTTTCCCCATTCGTGATGACCACGGAATAATTGGCGTCGGCGTTACGGGCCGCGACGTGACCGAACTCGAAGACTTGCGTGCACAAGTGGGCAACGTCAAAGTGCACTACGACGTGGTGCGCGACCTCGTGCAGGCCGCGATGCGCTTAAGTAGCGCGGAAGATCTCTACCAGGAACTCGTCCAGACGCTCCAGAGGATCGACGGGATCGACATGGCCTGGGTCGGCATCCACGAATCGGGCGAGATTCGAAAGGGGCCCTCGGCGGGCATCGACGACGGCTACCTCTTGGAACTGCGGATTTCGGCGAAAGAAGGCGATCCGCTGGCGCAGGGTCCAACGGGTCAAGCGGTCCTGACTGGTAACGCCACGATCTTGAGCGACATGCGGTCGGTGCCCTTGACGGGTCCGTGGCACGAACTCGCCGCCCGCGTTGGATTTCAGTCATCGGCCGCGTTCCCACTCAAGTCGGGAGGGAACGTCGTCGCCGTGTTGTCAATGTACTCACGCACGAAGCGAGCATTCGACGACGACCTAGTCGAGACGGTAAATATCATTCGTCAATTGGTCACCTTGGCCCTGGAGCATTACGAGGGCCTTGCGTCAAACGTGATCACGCGCGACCGTCTCATGATGCGCGACGGGGCGCTGGGCACGATCTCCCAGGGCATCACCATCGTCGACGCGACGTCGAGCGATTTGCCCTTGATCTACGTCAGTCCGAGCTTCTTGCAGATGACGGGCTACACCCATAGTGAAGTCGTCGGGAGGAACTGCCGCTTCCTCCAGGGCCTCGACACGAATCCCGCCACCGTCAAGGTCCTGCGCCAGGCCATCGACTCGGCGGTGGGCGTCGAAGTGGAGATCTTGAACTACAAGAAGTCGGGTGAAAAGTTTTGGAATCACCTCACCCTGTCACCCGTCTTCGACGATGACGGTACTTTGACGCGCTACGTCGGTGTCCAGTCCGACGTCACCGAGCAACGTCGACTCGAGGCACAGCTCATCCAATCCCAGCGCCTCGAAGCAATTGGGACTTTGGCGGGTGGCATTGCGCACGATTTCAACAATCTGTTGTTGATTATGCAGGGCTACACGGCCTTGTTACTTCGAGAACTCTCGGATCAGCGTCTCCACGACATCGCCCAACGCATTCAAGACGCCGTGGAGCGCGGGGCGGATTTCACGCGACACCTGCTCGCGTACTCGCGCCAACAAATTAACCAGCCACGCCTCGAGGGGCTCAACGCCTTGGTTCACGACGGGCTCACGCTGCTGAGCGGGCTACTCGGCACGGACATTAATTTGATGACCGATCTGGGTGAGGACGTCGGCACTATTTTCATTGACGGTTCACAGTTCCAACAGATTCTGATCAACCTGATTACCAACGCGCGTGACGCGATGGCCAACGGGGGCACGCTGGTCGTACGGACCCAAAAGGTCACCCTGGGTGAGGAGTACACCTCGCGATTCGGTGAGATTGAACCGGGTGAGTTCTTGATGCTGGAGGTAACCGACACGGGCGTGGGGATGGCCAAGACCGTGCTCGATCGCGTGTTCGAACCGTTCTTTACCACGAAGGAGTTGGGCACCGGACTCGGACTGGCCTCGGTCATCGGCATCGTGAAACAGAATTCGGGGCACATTGCCGCTTACTCCGAAGAGGGCCTCGGATCGACGTTTAAGGTCTACTTTCCGATGATGGCGACGGACCAGTCTGAGGTCACGGCCCACCACTTGGTCGCCGACATTGTCGACGTCGCGGTCTCGGGCAGTGAGACGATTCTGGTGGTCGAGGATGACGACGAGGTGCGACTCCTCGTGGTTTCGGCGCTCCGAGACCTGGGTTACGACGTGCTCGAAGCGAGCAACGGCCCCGCGGCGCTACGGCTGGCGCGATCGTACGACGGCGAAATTCACGTGCTCATCACCGACGTCATCATGCCCGAAATGAATGGTCGCCAGGTCTCGCAAGAACTGCTGACGCTTCGCCCTTCGCTCAAGGTCATCTACACCTCGGGCTATCCCTCGAACGTACTGCGCGATCGCGAGTATCTCGATGAAAGTACCGTCTTCATCGAGAAGCCCTACTCGTCGTTGGTTGTCGCGCGCGCGATCCGATCGCTCCTGGAGTCCTGAGCGCGAGTGGTCTAAATCTCGATGAGTTTTTCTCGAGCCGCGACGGCAACCGCTTCGAGCTTCGAGTGCACACCCAACTTCGACAAGATGTTCGCCACGTGATTGCGCACGGTGTTAATCGAGATAAAGAGTTCATCGGCGATGCGTTCGGTGGTGTGCGCTCGAGCGAGGAGCTGGAGTACCTCCAGTTCGCGAGCGGTGAGGAACTGGGTCTTTTGGTCGGGCGTCTTGCGCAACTTGGTCAATAGTCCGGCGAAGTCATCGGAACGAATGACGACCTCGCCACGCGCCGCCGATCGAATGGAGGCGACGACCTCTTCGACAGGGCGATCCTTGCCGAGTAGCCCCACGCACCCGGCTTCGACGGCGCGCGCGAGCAGGTCGCTGGCGTCGGCACCCGAGAGCATCACGATGTTGGTCTCGGGTCGGTTCGTCAGAATGGCCTTCACGGCCTGAATACCGTCGCCGTCGGGTAGGCGGTAGTCCATCAAGATCACGTCGGGTTTTTCACGATTCGCCAAGTCGATGGCCTCGGCGACGGAGCCGGCCACGCCAACCAGGCGCAGATCGCTCTCGCCCGCGATAACGAGAGAGAGCATTTCGGCGACCATGACGTGGTCATCAACTATCGCGACACTGATTATTTCCAACGACTCAGTCACCATACGTTTGTACCCTACACATCGCGGCTCGCCAGTGCCACCAAAATATGTGCTTTTATCAAGAACGACAAAATCATCGCTCCGGTATTTCGTCACCGCTGACGACGTCACGGTCGGGGCGCCACCGACAGTTCGCGTCGTGCGGTGAACCATCCAACACTCGCTGACAGTCAGGGCACACGAGGTGCGCGTAGCACGACGACTCGCCGCCCTCGAGGTTCGCGAAAGGTTCGGGCACGTGCCTCCCATCCATTCACTTGGCAACCTACACCCCAACACGACCTCGTTGGTCGCGTACGTCGAGTCGATGCCTATGCTGAGCACGAGAGCTCAACGCCGCAGCGTACGGCGATTCGAACCCTCAGGAGTGAGGTTCGCGTGATTGCCGTCATCGTCCTTGTGGTCATCCTGGTGCTCGCCCTGATGGCGACGCGACTCAGTGTTCGGGTAGTGAATCAGACTCAGCGCGGTGTGATCTTGCGCTTTGGTCGATTCGCGCGTATCGCTCAGCCCGGTCTGGTCATCATTGTGCCGATTATGAACAAGATGATGCTGGTTGACGTGGTCAATCAGGTCGTTGGTCTTTCGCCCCAGCAGGGAATCACCGCCGACAACGTCTCCGTTTCCATCGACGCCGTGGTCACCTTTCAAGTCGCGGATCCCGAGGTTGCGGTCCTCGGGGTTAGTGAGTACGCCCGGGCCACGCTCTTGACCGCCGAGACCGCGTTGCGCGCGACCATCGGCGCCCACTCGCTCGACAAGCTCCTGAGTGACCGCGCGACCATCAATCAAGAACTCACCAAAGTGATCGGATCACAGGTCACCAAGTTTGGGGTGTCGGTCGCGACGGTGGAAGTTCGCGACGTTCGACTCGACGAACAGATGATTCGGTCGATGGCCGCCGTGGCCGAGGCCGATCGCCAGGGTCGCGCGAAGATCATCGCGGCGCGCGCCGACCGCGACGCGGCCGCGATGCTGCGCGAGGCGGCCGACATTATGGACGATCGCTCAATGATGTTGCTCCAGCTCAACACGTTGCGCGAGATCACGAAGGGAAAATCGACCATCGTGATACCGGCCAATATGCCCATGCTCGGCGACGCCGTCGGGGGCGCCGCGGCGGCCCTCGCCGCGCGCGACGAGTCGAGCGCGAGTTAGCGAAAGCCTTCTTGGAGGGTGGCCAAGGCGTCGGCGCCGGGGCAGAGTTGGTCGAAGGGAATCTTGGTTAAGGCGCGCGGGGCGGTGGCGTTCACCTCGTGCAGGTCGGGCGAGCCTTCATCGACGAAGAGGACGCCCGTCGCGATCTCCCCGCGCGCGTGGCGATCACGTAGGTAGGCCTCGACGCTCGCGCGGTTGCTCGGATTGAAATCATCCGGGACGGCGCGAAAGCGCAGCACGCTGCCGTCGTGCATCACCACTTCCTGGGCAACCTCGGCAGTAATGGAGGAGCGGATTTCGTTGCGCAGCGCGACGTAATCGGTCTGGATCTCCTTGACCCCGTGTTCGCGCACGAAGCGGTAACTCTTGGTCGACGATTCATGATCGTTGAAGGTGACACAGGGCGAGATGACGTCAATCAACGCGAAGCCTCGATGCGCGACCGCGGCCTTCAAGATGGGCACGAGTTGCTCCTTGTCACCGGAGAATGAGCGCGCGAGAAATGTTGCACCCATGGTGAGTCCCAGCATGATGGGGTCAATGGGCGCGAGGGGGTTGGCGTCGCCTTTTTTGGGCCGAGCCCCGATGTCGGCGGACGCGGATAACTGTCCTTTGGTGAGGCCGTACACCCCGTTGTTCTCAATCACGTACACCATGTTGACGTTGCGGCGAATCGCGTGCGTGAGGTGTCCAAGGCCAATAGAGAGCGAGTCGCCGTCGCCGGAAATGCCGATGTAGGTGAGTTCACGATTCGCCGCGTTGGCCCCGGTGGCGATAGTGGCCATTCGCCCGTGGGCCGAGTTGAAGCCGTGCGCGCCGCGCACGAAGTACGTCGGTGTCTTGGACGAGCAACCGATGCCGCTGAGTTTGGCAATGGACGACGGCGGCGTTGA
>JANWIR010000058.1 GCA_025449805.1 Acidimicrobiales bacterium
CACCCAACGGTGGCGACTCGACCTCGCCTACGACGGGTCCACGTTTCAAGGTTTCGCCCTCCAGCACGATCACGTCACCGTGGTCGGGCTGTTGCGTGAAGTACTGGCCAGCACGCTGCGCCTTGATGACGCCCCCTACGTCGTGGGGGCCGGTCGCACCGACACGGGCGTGCACGCCTTCGCCCAGGTCGTGCACGTGGACCTGCCCGCGAGCGTGCTCTCGCTCGAACGTTCCGAGCACGCGCGCAAGGTCGTGCGCGGCCTCAACGCCCAGTTCAAGGGTCGACTGCGCGTGACGCGCGCGATGGTGGTGCGCGACGATTTCGACGCTCGACGCAGTGCGCGTTGGCGGGAGTACCGCTACTTAGTGCTCGCGACGAAACTGCCGGCCCTCGCCTTCGCCGATCACTGGGCCTGGCCCGTCGAGGGACCACTCGATTTGGCCGCAATGAACGATGCCGCACAGTTGCTCTGCGGGGAACACGACTTTCGCGCCTTTTGTCGGCGCGCCGTCGACAAGTCGCCCGACGACCCCATCGTGCGCGTGGTGACCAGCGCGCAGTGGCGCGAACTCGACGACGCGCTCGAGATGAGTGTCGGACGTGCGCCGGTCGCAAAGCTGACCATTCGCGCGCAGTCGTTTTGCCATCGCATGGTGCGTAGCGTCACGTCGACCATGGTCGCGATTGGACAGGGTCGACTCGAGGTTGACGAGATCACCCGACGCCTGGCCAGTCACGACCGTGCGCACTTGCCGCCACCAGCGCCCGCGTCGGGCCTGGCGTTGGTGGGCGTCGGGTACGACGACGTCGACGGCGGGCCCTCGGGTAGCGCGTTCGACGTCGCGCGCTCCACGCAGATCATTCTGTAATTCCTTTGGCGCGCGCGCGTCGAGTCCTCGGTAGCCTGAACAGCAATGAACGAACTTTCGATACCCCAACGCGTCACGCCCGAGGACCTTTCGAGCGCGATTCGTCCCCAAGACGACCTCTTTCGCCACGTCAACGCCACGTGGATTGACGCGACCGAGATTCCGAGTGACACGCCGCGCTACGGCGCCTTCATGATGTTGCGCGACCTCGCTGAGGCGCGCGTGCGCGAAATATTGGACGACGCGAGCGAGGCGCCCGTCGGTAGCGTCGAGCGCAAGTGCGGCGACCTCTACCGGAGCTTCCTCGACGAAGAGGGCGCGCAGCGTCGCGGGGCGGCACCGCTGCAGGGCTACCTCGGTGCGATCGACGCGGTGCGCGACCGCGACGAACTGCTCGCGGCGCTGGCGCGCCTGCAGCGCGACGGCGCGGCCAGCCTCTTTGACTTGTACGTCTCGGGCGATCCCGGTGAGCCCACGCGCAACGTCGTCATGCTCGAGCAGGGTGGACTTTCCTTACCCAACGAGAGCTACTACCGCGAAGACCACGCGGCCGCGCTACGCGACGCGTTCGTCGCGCACGTGGCGACGATGTTCACACTGGCGGGGTTGGACGAGCCGGACCAGCGCGCGGCGAACGTCATGGACGTTGAAACGGAGCTCGCGGCCGCGCACTGGGACACCGTCAAGTCGCGGGACCGCGAACTCACCTACAACCTGATGCCGTGGGCGGACGCCGCCGCGCTCTTTACGCGCGCGCAGGCGGACCGGGGGCCCTCGCTCGATCAGTGGCGCGACGCCTTTGCCGCCCCGCCGGGATCCTTCGACGAGGTCGTGGTACGTCAGCCGAGCTTTTTGGAGGGCGCCGGCGCACTGCTCGCCTCGGGCGAGCTCGCGCGACTGCAGGACTGGTTGCGTTACCACGTGATTAGCTCCTTCGCGCCGTACCTGTCGCGTGAGTTCTCCACCGCCAACTTCGAGTTCTACGGACGCACGCTGACCGGGACGCCCGAGCAGCGCGCGCGCTGGAAGCGCGGCGTCGCGCTCGTTGAAGGCGTGCTCGGCGACGCGATCGGCAAGCTTTACGTGGAGCGTCACTTCTCGTCGAGCGCGAAAGAGAAGATGGACGAACTCGTCGGATGGCTCATCGCGGCCTATCGCGAGAGCATTTCGTCACTCGAGTGGATGAGTGACGAAACGCGCGCGCGAGCCCTCGAGAAGCTGGAGCTCTTCGACGCCAAGATTGGCTACCCCAAAACCTGGCGAAACTTTGACGCGCTCGACATTGACCCCGATGACCTCATCGGCAACGTCAGTCGCGCGCACGCCTTCGAGCTCGCGCGTGAACTGCGCAAGGTGCACGAACCGGTCGATCGCGACGAGTGGCTCACGACGCCCCAGACCGTCAACGCCTTCTACAATCCCGCGAAGAACGACATCACCTTTCCGGCCGCGATTCTCCAGCCGCCCTTCTTTGGTGAGGACCGCGACGCGGCCGAGAACTTCGGGGCGATTGGCGCAGTCATCGGTCACGAAATCGGTCACGGCTTCGACGACCAGGGATCAAAGTCCGACGGCACCGGTCGCCAGGTGCAGTGGTGGACCCCCGAGGACCGGGCGGCCTTCGAGGAGCGCGCGGGCAAGTTGATCGCTCAATACGACGCGCTCTCGCCGCGCCAGGCCCCGGGACGCTTCGTGAACGGCGCCTTCACGGTGGGCGAGAACATCGGCGACCTCGGGGGCGCCGGCATCGCGTGGAAGGCCTATCAGCTCAGTCTGGGTGGCGCCGAGGCGCCGGTCATCGACGGGTTCACGGGCGCGCAGCGTTTCTTCTACGCCTGGGCGCTCGCCTGGCGCGGCAAGGGCCGCGATGAGGACGTGGCCTTTCTCTTGAGCGTGGATCCCCACTCGCCGAACGAGTTCCGCTGTAACCAGATCGTGCGCAACCTCGACGCCTACTACGACGCCTTTGACGTCACGCCCGAGGACGCCATGTGGCTCGAGCCGAGTGAGCGCGTCACGATTTGGTAGGGTTCGCGCCCGAGGCGGCTCCCCAGGTGGCCGTAAATCGCTCAGATTCCGAGCGATACGGCGAAATTTGCTCGGGGACGCGGTTTTTCCCTAGAATAGAGAGTCCCCTCGGGCCCGCGGGGCCCCGAATGTTTTCGCTGAAGGAAGAGTTGTGCGCACCTATTCACCCAAGGTCAACGAGATCACGCGCGAGTGGCACCTCATCGACGCCGAGGGCCTGGTCCTCGGGCGTCTCGCGACCGTCGCCGCGTCGCTGCTGCGCGGTAAGCACCGCCCCTACTTCGCCCCTCACGTCGACACCGGTGACTTCATCGTCATCGTGAACGCCGACAAGATTGTGGTCACCGCCAACAAGGCCAGTCAGAACTTCGCCTACCGTCACTCGGGCTACCCGGGTGGTTTGCGCGCCACGTCGTGGCAGACGTTGATGAACGAGGACCCGGCCAAGCTCGTCTACGACGCCATCAAGGGCATGGTCCCGAAGAACCGTTTGGGTCGCGCGCAGATGGACAAGCTCTTCGTGTACGCCGGACCCGAGCACAAGCACGCGGCCCAGCAGCCCCAGCCCTACGACACCTCGGCCATTCGCCGCGCTTAAGGAGTACCGTGACTACGCCCCTGACTCAAACCACCGGTCGTCGTAAAGAGGCCGTCGCTCGCGTGCGCCTGCGCCCGGGCACCGGCACCATCACGATCAACGCGCGCGCGTTCGACAACTACTTCACCTCGGCGACGCATCGCCAAATGGTGATGGAGCCGTTGCGTCTGCTCGACGCGCAGCAGACCTACGACATCGACGTCACCATTGAAGGTGGCGGCGTCGCGGGCCAGGCTGGCGCGTTGCGTCTGGGCATTGCGCGCTCGTTGCTCGAACTTGACGAGACCGTTCGTCCGGCTTTGAAGAAGGCCGGCCTTTTGACGCGTGACGCGCGTAAGAAGGAAACGAAGAAGTACGGCCTCAAGAAGGCTCGTAAGGCGCCTCAGTACTCGAAGCGTTAGTCGTCGTGGCCGTGCGCTTTGGTACGGACGGCATACGCGGACGAGTAGACGAAGAGGTCACCCTCGAACTGTCGTACCAACTTGGTTGGGCCGTCGCGCGTGTGTTGCACGCCACCACCTACGTGGGTTACGACACGCGCGAAAGTTCGCCCGACCTCGCGGCGGCGGTCCTCGCGGGACTACGTGACGGTGGCGCGACCGGCGTGCACCTCGGTTTCTTTACGACCCCCGGGGTTGCCTACGTCGCCCAGTCACGCGGTGGCGCGGGCGTCGTGGTGTCGGCGTCGCACAACCCCTACTTCGATAACGGACTGAAGGTTCTCGGCGTCGGTGGCGCCAAGTTAGAGCGCGCCCGCGAACTCGAACTCGAAGCCGCGTTGTCGAGCGCGCCGCTGCCCACCTCGCTCGTTTTCGCGCTCGCCGCGATCGACGCCGACGCCGAGACCAGCTACGTCGCGCGCCTTCGTGAGCTCGTGGGCGCGGACCTTTCTTCCCTGCGTGTCGTTGTCGACTGCGCGCACGGCGCGGCCTCGCACGTGGCGCCGGAGCTCTTCGCCTTGACGGGCGCCGAGGTGACGATTCTGCACGCCTCACCCGACGGGCTCAACATCAATCTCGAGGCCGGTTCGACCGACGTCGCGCGCTTGGTCGCGTGCGTGCGCGAGACCGGTGCCGACCTCGGACTCGCGCTCGACGGCGACGCCGATCGCTTAATCGCGGTCGACCACACGGGCCAGGTACGAAACGGTGACGATCTCATGGTGCTCTTCGCGAGTGACCGCCTGGCCCAAGGGAACCTCGGGGGTGGCGTGGCGCTCACGACGATGAGTAACCTCGGCGTTCGCCGCGCGCTCGAAGAACTCGGCGTTGACGTCGTCGAGACCGACGTGGGTGACCGTAACGTCCTCGTCGCGCTCGAAGAGCGCGGTTGGCTGCTCGGCGGCGAGCAATCGGGCCACGTCATCTTTCGCGACCTCGCCTCGACGGGTGACGGACTCTTAACCGGACTCGTGTTATGCGACCTGGTGCGACGTCGTGGAGCCCTGGCCGATTTGGCGAGTGCCGCCTGGACGCGGGTGCCCCAAGAGATGGTCAACGTCGCGGTCTCTCACTTCGACGACGCGGCCGTACGCGCGATCTTCGACGAGGTGCGCGCGCCGTTTCGATTGCGCGACGCCGACGTGCGTCTGTTAGTGCGTCCGTCGGGTACCGAACCCGTGGTGCGCGTGATGGTCGAATCGGTGAGTCAGGACTTCGTCACGAGTTTTATTGCGGCACTGCGTGCGCGATTCACGCTCGCCTGAGCCGGCGAAGGAAAAAAAGCCACCGAGTAGGCTGAAAATATGTGCGGCATCATCGGGGTCGTAGGATCCGCTGACACGCTCGACACGCTTCTCGAGGGCCTCACGCGCTTGGAGTATCGAGGGTACGACTCGGCCGGGGTGGCGCTGGTGCGCCAGGGTCAGACG
>JANWIR010000059.1 GCA_025449805.1 Acidimicrobiales bacterium
CTGGTCAGTGCACCGTGACGACCTTCGCGGTGCCGGCGACCTTCTCCGCCACTGACCCCAACGCGACGTGCGCCCCGAGTACCGCGCAAATCAACGACGGTGTCTTTGGTTGTGCGATCGCGGTCGCGACGGCCCAGCAGGCGCCGGTTCCCGGCGCCGAGTACTTAATGACCTACGCGTCACAAAGTGCCCCGGCCGCACCGACCATCGCCGCCACGCAAACCACGGGGTCGGCGGGCAGTCTGGTCAACGTGGCTGACGCGCCAAGCGCCAACGGGCACTGGTGGGGCAACTCTCTCGCCTTCGTCCAAGCCGCCCTCGCGGGCGTGAGCGGCGGCGTCGCCCCGGGTACCTGCGGCGCCAGTGGCGGCTATGGCTCGACGCCGACGTCGTACGTAAAGGCCAACTGGTTCGCGGCCAACGCCACGACGCCACTGAGCGAGGGCGCCACCGGGGTGTCAATCTCGAACGTCTGTTACGACGGCAAGACCCTGAACGGCCCCGTGCTGAGCGGCACCCTCGCGGTACCCGCCACCGCGACGCCCGGGAGCTACACCGTCTACCTCTGTGAGATCAACACGACGCCAAACACGAGTAACGACGCGCAGTCGACGACCCACTGTGGCGCGTTGGCCGCCGGTCAATCGTGGATTGACGCGTCGTTTACCTTCACGGTTGCGGCCAATCTGGTTTCCCAGAATCTGCCCGTCGCGGGATCCGTCACGGTGACCAGTAGCGCGAACTACCACGCGCAACTCGCCACCAGCGGCGCCACTGGAGCGACGGACCCCGTGACCTTCACGCAGAGTGCGGGCGCACCCAACCTCGTCGTTTCGTCGACCGGCGCCGTAACTACCAAGGGCGTTCTAAGTACCGGCACGTACGTCGCGAGTGGCACGACGTCCGACGCCAGCGGCGCGACCGGCACGTTCTCGTACTCACTCACCGTGAGTGCCGCACCCGCGTCACCGCCTCGGACCACTTCGGTGTCCGGGAGCGCCGTGCTGGGTAAGACCGTCGTCGTGACGGTTCACGGGACGCACTTGACCGCGCACCCCACGGTCAGCGCGCCGCACGGAGTCCGGGCATCAGTCACCAGGTCGACGTCGAGCACCATCACGGTAAAAATCACCGTGGCCACCTCCGCGAAGAAGGGCGTGGCCGTCCTGGTCTTTCACTTCGCCGGTGGCACGACGACCAGTGTGCGCGTTGCCATTCGCTAACGTTCTTCGTCCCACGACGACTCAGCGCCGCCACGACGAGGTCGGACCTCGCGGGACGCTCTCGCGTAAGCCTGTGTCGCACCTGACCTAAAGTTGGGCGACCTAGGGAGGTTGACGTGGCTGACGCGGCCGTTGAAATTCGCGACGTAGTCAAACATTTTGCCGGCAACGTGGTGGTTAACGGCGTCTCACTATCCGTTGAGGCGGGGGAGTTCTTCACGATGTTGGGCCCGTCGGGTTCGGGTAAGACCACCCTGTTGCGCATGATCGCGGGATTCGAAACTCCCGACGCGGGCGTGATTGAACTTCAAGGTCGCGACGTGACCCGTCAGCCGGCCAACGTTCGACCGGTCAACACCGTCTTTCAGGACTACGCGCTCTTTCCCCACTTGAGCGTCACGGCGAACGTGGAGTATGGCCTTCGGGTTCGGCGCGTGCCTCGAACGCAGCGGCGCGAACGGGCGCAGGCTGCGTTAGAAATGGTGCGCCTCGCGCACTTGGGTGAGCGCCGCCCCGGGCAGCTCTCCGGTGGACAGCGCCAACGCGTCGCCCTCGCGCGCGCGATCGTGAATGAACCGGCCGTTCTGTTGCTCGACGAACCACTGGGTGCCCTCGACCTCAAACTGCGACAGGAGATGCAGGTCGAACTGAAGGCGATTCAACGACGCGTCGGCATCACCTTTATCTACGTCACGCACGATCAAGAAGAGGCGATGGCCATGAGCGACCGCATCGCGATCATGAATGACGGCGTGATTGAGCAACTCGGAACGCCGCGTGAGGTCTACGAGCGACCGGCCTCGCCCTTCGTCGCCCGATTCATTGGCACTTCCAATATCCTGACGCGATCGGGCACGACCTGGTCCCTGCGCCCGGAACGTCTGCACCTCGATCTCGAGGGCGCGCCGAGCGCGACGCTGCACCGCGAAGTTGGCGTACTCCGCGACGTCATCTACCTGGGCATGAATACCCGATTCGTGATCGACCTGGACGCTGGTGAGGAAGTGATCGTGGTACGCACTAACGCCGAGGTCGGACGTTACGCCACGTTCGCCGCGGGTACCCGCGTGGCGGTGGGCTGGAACGTGGCCGACGGCGTGACGCTCGACGCCGCAGTAATCTGAGCCGAGCAACTCCCAGGAGGGAAGAATGACACGTAAATTCACCCATCGCGCGGCCGTAGGCGCAACGCTCAGCGCGCTCGCAATGGCGCTCGTCAGTCTCGGCGTGCCGAACGCCGGCGCGTCGTCCGGTCAGACACCACCTACCGCCTCGATGAAGCCACAGGCCTCGATTGGCAAGGGTGAGGGGAAACTCAACCTCATTGCTTGGGAGGGCTACGCCCGACCGCAGTGGGTTAAGCCCTTCGAGCAGGCCACGGGATGCCAGGTCACGGCGAAGTACGCGGGTTCCTCCGGTGAAATGGTCTCGCTGATGGCCAACGGCGGTGGCGGTCAGTACGACCTGGTGTCGGCCTCCGGCGACGCCGACCTTCGTCTGATCTACGGTGGCGACGTCAAGCCGGTCAACATCAAGCTCATCCCCTCGTGGCAGCAGTTTCGACCCTTCTTGAAGGCACCGAGTTTCAACACGATTAACGGCGTGCACTACGGCGTGAGTTTGCAGTTTGGCCCCAACGTTCTGCTCTACTCGACCAAGTCCTTTAAGAGCGCACCCACGTCCTGGAGCGTGCTCTACAGCTCGAAGTACAAGGGCAAGATCACGGTTCCGAACAACCCAATTCAAATCGCCGACGCGGCCCTTTACCTCATGAAGACCAAGCCGTCGCTGGGCATCACTGACCCGTACGAATTGACCCAGAGCCAGTTCAGCGCCGCCGTCAATTTGCTCAAGGCACAAAAGCCCTTGATCGCTAAGTACTGGAGTCTCGCGAGTGACGAGATCAATCTCTTCACCAGCGGCACCACCGCGGCGGGCGCGGCGTGGCCGTACCAGACGATCGCCCTCCAGGCGGCCAAGGTTGCCGTGTCCGACACCATCCCCAAGGAGGGCGCAACCGGTTGGGCCGACTCGTGGCTACTCGCTGCCAAGGCGCCGCACCCCAACTGCGCCTACGACTGGATGAAGTGGGTATCGACCCCGAAGGTGCAGGCCGAGCAGGCCGTCTCCTTCGGTGAGACACCGGCGAACTCACTGGCCTGTCCGTTGATGAACAAGCTCCAGGCCGGCTCGTGCGCGGGCTACCACGCGAACCAGCCGGACTCGTACTTCAAGAGCATCCTGTTCTGGAAGACGCCGCTGAGTACCTGTGACAACGGCAAGAACAACTGCGTTCCCTACAGCGAGTGGACAACCGCGTGGACACAGATCACGGGCTAGCAACGTCGATCGAAACGCAAAAGAGCGGAGGGGCCTCGTCCCTCCGCTCTTTTGCGCTCCCCTCGCGTTTCGCAACGGCCGCGTTGCTGACCCCACCGCTCGCGTGGTTTCTCGTGTTGTACGTGAGCTCGCTCGCCTTGATGTTGGTCACGTCGCTGTGGAGCGTTAACGGGTTCACGGGACTGATTCAACACCAGCTCACGACGTCAAATCTTCAGCAAGTGACCTCCGGCGCCTACCCCTCGATTATCTGGCGCACGGTCTTGCTGGCCGCGCTGGTGACCGTGACGGACGTGGTCATCGCGTTCCCCTTCGCCTACGTCATGGCCCGTGTGGCCACCCCTCGCGTGGCGAAGATGCTGCTCGCCGCCGTCTTGCTGCCGCTGTGGGCGAGTTACCTCGCCAAGGTCTTTGCGTGGATCTCCATCCTCGAAAAGGGTGGCGCGTTGAACTGGACCTTTCAACATCTCGGACTGCCCGCCCCCAACTTGGGTTTCACGAACGGGGCGATGTGGTTGACCTTCTCTTACATCTGGTTGCCGTACATGATCGTGCCGGTCTACGGCGCGCTCGAGAAGATCCCCAAGTCTCTCCTCGACGCCTCCTACGACCTCGGCGCCTCGTCGTGGTGGACCGTGCGCCACGTGGTACTCCCCCTGGCGCTGCCCGGACTCGTTGCGGGCTCGATCTTCACCTTCTCCCTAACGCTCGGTGACTTCGTCACGCCACTACTCGTCGGCGGCGCAAATTCGACGCTGTTGGGTAACGCCATCTACGACACGCTGCTTACGGGCGGGAACCTCCCCCTCGCGGCCGCACTGGCCGTCGTGCCCATCGTGATCATGGTGGTCTACCTGGGCGTCGCCAAACGCTTGCGCGCGTTTGAGGCACTATGAAGCATCGACTCCTGCGCTCGGGCCAGTGGCTGTGGGTCAGTGGCGTGCTGGTCTTTCTCTTCGCGCCCATCGCCACCATCGTGCTCTTTAGCTTCGATCGCTCCAACATCGAAAGCTGGCCCATTCATCACTGGACCACGTCGTGGTACTCGGTCGCCTGGCACGACACCGCCGTCCGTCAGGCCTTCGTCCTTTCCCTCAAGGCCGCCGTTGCCGCGACGGCTCTGGCCCTCATCTTGGGATCGCTCGCCGCCTTTGGCGTCCATCGCGCCCGCTTCTTTGGTCGGGACACAATTTCGCTGTTGTTCGTGTTACCGATCGCACTTCCCGGGATCATTACCGGGGTCGCCCTGAACTCCACTTTTCAGTGGGCGGGCATCAATCTGTCACTGTGGACCATCATCATTGGCCACACCACGTTTTGCATCGTGGTGGTGTACAACAACGTGATCGCACGACTACGGCGAACCTCGTCCACGCTCTTCGAGGCCTCAGCCGACCTCGGCGCGTCCACCGGTCAAACCCTGCGCTTCATTACGTTCCCCCTCATCGCCACGGCGCTCGTGTCGGGCGCCCTGCTGGCCTTCGCGCTGAGTTTCGACGAGGTCATCGTGACGACCTTCACCGCCGGGGCACAGAACACCCTCCCGATTTGGATCTTTGGCGCCATTCGCCTCGGTCAGCAACTACCCGAGGTCAACGTGGTCGTTACCTTGGTGGTTTTGATTATGTTGATCCCCATCGCCGTCGCCGTGCGCCTCACGGGACGCGACACGATGAGTTCGCGCGCCTAACCCTTGGCCAACAGTTTCTGAGCCGACTGAATGGCTTGTTGCATCGCGTTGATGTCTTGCTGGTACGTCGCGAGATCGCCGGACTTGAGGGCGCGCTGGGCGTTGGCGTAGTCCGTGGTCGCGCGCGTCAAGAGACTCGAGACCGAATTAGACGACGTACCACCGCCGTTACCCGTCGTCCCCGGACCGGTGCCGCCGCCGTTACCCGTCGAGGGGCCTGTACTCACGTTGGCACCGAGTACCGAGGAGAGCGCCTGATTCAACGTGGGGGCAATCACCACGTTTTGGTTGAAGACGGCGATGACGTACTTCAACTGCGGCAGGGGGTTCGAGGTACTCGAGACGTAGAGGGGGCGGATGTAGAGCAGCGCCTGATCGAGGGGGACCATGACGTTGTTACCGAGCAACACGGTCGAACCGTGTTGGTCGAGCAGCGTGATGGTGGACGAAACCTGGAGACTCTGTTGCATCTCGGAGTCGGCCTGGACCGGTCCGATTACCGCGGTCGCGCGCGGCGTTTCGTACACGTGGAGCTGTCCGTAGTCACCCGGGTCACTGGTCGCCATCATGAAGGCGGTGAGGCCCTGGACCGTGGAGGAGTTGCCGGCCGGTACGTAGGCGATTGACTCAAGCAACTGTTGGTGGTTGGCGCCCGGTAACGAGCCCACCTGCAGCAACGGATTCATCGGCGCGAGCGAGCTCGAGACGTTCCCGGCGGCGTCGGTCACGAAGTTGTGCGCCAGTGCCTGCGTCGGGGTGCCGGCGCCGGTGGTCGGCGAGACGGCCCAGCGGTCCGAGGCGGTGTAGAAGTTCGACGCGGCGTCGATGTGGTAGCGGCCCAGCGTCGCGGCCTGGACCGAGAACAGGTCGACCGGGTAGCGCAGGTGCTCACGAATCGTCGAGGGCATGTCGCTCAGCGGGTGAAACATTGCCGGGAAGGTCGCGCGATAGGCCTTCAGGATGGGGTCATTCGGGTTGTTGGCGTAAAAGGTCATCTTTCCGGAGTAGGCGTTCACGACAACTTTCACGGCGTTACGCACGTAGTTGAAGCTGTAGGGCAGTCCACCGGTCGTCGTCGTAATGTTGCCGACGTTTTGGCTGTAGGGGTACTGATCGGACGTGGTGTAGCCGTCGAGCACGTAGTTGACCTCGCCGTTGGCGATCACCGGGTAGGGCTGCGCGTCAAAGGAGAGGAACGGCGCGGCCTTTTGGGCCATGCGCATGACGTCGCGTACGAAGAGCACACGACTCGGCGAGGTGATCTCATTCGAGATCAAGAAGTTGAAGTCCCCCAGGCGTAGGGCCAGCGCGACACGGCGAAGTTCGTTCCCCACCACGACACCACCAGCGCCGGCGTAGTGCGTTTCGACGGGGGTGCCCGCGTTCGCGCCGGTATTCACCTGGTAGTCGAGCTCGGACTGTTTGGTGTTCGCCACGACCCAGCCCGGATCGTTAATGCCGAAGTAGATCGCCGGCTGGGTCAAGCTCGGCATGCCCTCACTCGACTGCGGGGGCACGTTGCCCACCACGAAGACCGGGTTGCCCGTCGAGTTATCCTCGGTATTGGCGGCCATCACCGCGACGCCGTTGCCGTGGGTGTACTGCAGGTGATTGTTCAGCCACGACTGACTCGGCAGGTTCGCCGTGTTGAGTTGGCGCGCGCCAATCAGGACCGGCGTCAACTTGCCGTTCACGAAGTAGCGATCGACCGCGAGCGACGTGAAGGTGTAGTACGAGCGGATGGACTGACGACGCGTCACGGTCGCCAGGGCAATCTCGGCCGATGGATCCCAGAGACGAATGTTGTTGAGCGTGGGCTGATCGACCTTGGCCTGGGCGTTCGAGATCGACGTCGCGCCCGCGTAGGCCGAGTACTGCACGTGATCGATGCCGTACGCCGCGCGCGTCGCCGCGATATTGCGCTGAATGTAGGGCGCCTCGAGGGACTCCTGGTTGGGGCTGACCTTGAGCGCTTGGAGAATCGTCGGGTAGAGCACCCCGATCACGAGGGCCACGAAGACCCAAAGACCAACGGCCACCGCGGGCAGCGACCAGCCCCGCGTACGCAGGTTAAAGAGCAAGATGCCCGCCGACGCGAGGGAGAGGACAAAGAGAATCGTCAACGCCGGGATACGTGCGTGAACGTCGGTGTAGCCCGCGCCCTGCACGAAACCGTTGCTGGAGTTCACCAACTCCCACTTCGCCAAGAGGTACCCGGCCGCCTTCGTTAGGGCAATGCCCGCCCCGATGACCGAGAGGTGCGCGCGCACTTTGGGTGAGACGCGCGGGGCTCGACGCGCCGCGCGGATGCCACCGTTGAGGTAGTGAAAGAGCGTGACGACGATCAACGTCACGATGAGCGCGACCAGTACCCAGGTCACGACGTAGTTCAAAAAGGGCAGCGTAAAGACGTAGAAGCCGAGGTCCTTGTGGAAGAGCGCGTCAGTGCGACCGAAGCTTTGGGCGTGCGAAAAAAGTAGATAGCGCTGCCACTGACCGGTGGCGTTCACGCCAGCCACGAAGGCCATGACGAGGGCGATGACCGCGTAGATCCGCTTGGCGTAGGGGCGCACGGCGTTTTGAAAACGACGAACCACTTCATCTTCGGGGTCAAAGGAGAGATCGCGCGCGCCGAACCGGTCGGTGAGTAGGAGGTTTCCCCACGCCAGAAAGAAAAAGACCGCACCGAAGGTGAGTCCCAGGCCGACTTTGACCCAAAAGAGCGTGGAAAAGACGGTACTCAGGCCGACCGAGGAGAACCACATCTGGTCGGTCCACAAAACGGCGAGGTTGCGCAGCGACAGAAACACGAGGAGCAGGACCGCGAACGCCGCGCCCAGCCAGAAACGACGCGAGAAGCGTCCCAGACGTCGAGGACGGGGCACGTCAGTCGGGCTTCGCACGAGGAGAGCCTAGGTCGTGAACGTTAGACCGGTGCCACCGTGCAGGCGCAGCCGGCGTGCAGTGGCGGATACGCCGAACCACTGGGGAATACTTGGCCCGCCGGTCGCTCGCCCGACGCCGCGTCCAGCGCGCACGCGTCACACGGCGCGTCCGAGGGTGCGACGAAGAAGCGCACCTTCGAACCGTTCGACGCGCTAATCACACCCAAGTGAAAGGCGCGACGCGCGAAATCGGTGCAGAGTCGCTCAACGCGCGCGCCTCGCCACTCGCGATAGGCGGCGTTCGCCCGCGCGGTTCCGTCACCGTTGCCGTCGGAGAGAATGCGCTTGCGCAACGCCAACACCACCGTTACGGCCAGGTCCGTCGCGCATTCGTCGATGGCGGCGCGCGGAACGCCCGCACTCACGCCGGCTCCCTCACCGTGCGCGAACTGCGCCCCGGCGGCTACCGCGTCGCCCAGCGCGTCGAGGGCCGCGTCGGCGTAGCGCGCGCGTTGGGCGTGCTCGTCTTCGAGTTCGGTCGTGATCATGGCCTTGACGTCACGCAGTCGTTCGAGCATGACGTTCTGATCGTCCTGCAGCGCGCGCTTAACGCGTCGCGTCAGCACGCTCAATGATTCACTGAGGGCGTCGTCTCGTCGAGCGAAGAGTTCACCGGTTGGTGTGGCCGGCTTCGCGAGCGTCGCGTGCTTCCTCGGCGCCGGCGCGCTCGCGCCGCGCTCTTCAAGGGTGGCCTTGCGCAGGCGCGCGAAGATCTCGTTCACGACGTCGGTGCCCGAGGGATCGTCCTCGAGGAGTGACTCCTCCGTCGGGGCCTCAGGGCGCGCGCGCTTGCGGCTCTTTGGCTCGGCGGTCGCTGGAGCGCTCGGCGTCGCAACGTCGACGCTGGGGGCACTCACCACGACGTCGGGTACTTCGCGCAGTGGCGTCCCGGCCAATAACTCCTCCTCGGAGGGGTCGGGCGAAACGGGACGCAGTCGCAACGCCTCGAGGGCGGCCTGACGGGCGCTCTCGTCCGAGGCGTGCACCGCGTCGAGGATTCCCTCGACTTGATCACGCACGGACGCAATGAACGCGCCCAACGAATCGCGCGCGGCGCGAAGTTGCTCGATCTGCAGATGGAGGGCCTTGCGCTTGACCGCCAAGTCGTTCAAGACCGCGCGTCGCGCGTCGTTGGCCTGGTCGACGATGGCGCGACCCTGTTCGCGCGCCCGGTCCACCAGGGCTTCGCCGTTGACCTTCGCCGATTCAATCAGGCGTTCCGCCCCGAGCCGGGCGTCGTGCTCGACCTGGGTCGCGGTGGCTTCGGCCTCGCTGATCAGCGTCGTCGCGCGCTCTTGGGCTTCAATCAGGTGCGCGGCGGCGCGTTGCTGACTCTCGGTGAACATCGTGGCGCTTCGCTCTTGCGCCTCGGCGGTGACGCGACCGGCCTCTTCGTGCGCGGCGCGAAGAATGGCGGCACTTTGGGTGCCGAGCGCGCTGGCGAGCGTGGCTTCATCAAAGGTCGGGTTGGCGGCGCGGCGTTGCGCCTCGGTGAGTTGATCTTGCATCTCTCGAATACGCGTTTCGAGGTGCCCCATCTCTCGCGCGACCGATTCCAGGTGCAGACGTACTTCGTGCGGGTCGAGCCCGCCCTTGCGTACCGTCGTAAAATTAACTCGAGTGATTTCGGCCGACGACTGGCGCGTCGTCGAGAGGATTCGGCGTTCGTCCATTCCCACCAGACTACGGCCCGAACGACCCTCGCCTTGGATTACGAGGGCGGCGTTAACGCGACGGGCGCCGCGCCACCGAGGTCGCGTAAGTCCTTCAGGGCTTGAGCGAGCGACGTCACCCCGAGCACGGTCAGGCCCGGCGCGGCGTTCGCGCGGGCCGTGGCCACTTCGACCTGGGGCACCAGAAAGTACTGCGCGCCCGCGCGCTGGACCGCGACGGTCTTTTCGGCCACGCCCCCCACGTCACCGACGACGCCGTTGGGGCTCATCGTGCCGGTCGCCGCGACGACGTGGCCCCCCGTCAATGACCCGTGACTCAACCGGTCCATGAGCGCCAGGGTCATCGCGAGGCCGGCGGAGGGGCCGCCAATATTGGCCGTGTTAATCGAAATGGTCGCGGGCAGTCGATAACGGCGTCCGTCCTCGAGGGCTACGCCCACGTAGGAGCGACCGGGTCCCGAGATCGACGCGCAGCCCGGCGCGACCAACCCCTTCGGCGCTCGGGTGGTGGTCAACGAGCGTGTCACGACTTTGCCCCACGAGAGCACCCCGAGGCGCGAAATCGTGACCGGACGCACGGCGAGTTCTACCGTCGTCGCGGGCGCCAGTCCGTGCACCGCGCGCACGAAGTCACAGCCGTTGCGTACCGGGACCTCGTTGACCCCCACGACCTCGTCACCCACGTGCAGACGCGCGGTGCGCGCTGGTGACGGGGCGATGACCGCGGTGATGACCGCGCCCGCCGGCTCGAAGGGCACCTTCCATCCGAGCGCGCGCAGCGCGGCCACTTCCGCCGCCTGCTTCGAGTCACTCATTTGGAGAAAGCCCTGTGCGTTCAACTCGTCAGCGGGAACGCCGGGTTCGAGAAGTTGGTCGGGGGTGACGAACTCGACGGGGTGTTGAAACTGCAACGTCAGCCACTGAAAAACACTCACCGGGCTTAAGTAGACGTCGGTGAGGAGGATGCGGTCGTGGTGCGGGTTGGTGGCGACGCCGTGGACCTTCACCAGGGGCGCGACCGGGGTGGCCCCGCCGGGGGTGATCGCGTACTCATTGAGCTGCCAGTGCTGGAGAATGATGACCGCCACCAACGCCAGCGCGACCAGTGCGAAGGGGCCAAGACGGCGGCGGCGGCGTAGAGATGCTGAGATGGGCTCGTGCAGAGTGATGACGAAACGCTAGCGGAGGGCTCCTACCGCGCTCTGGTCGCCGCCTCGTACCACGACGACGACGCGTCGAAGGACCTGTTGCGCGCCGCGCTCGCGAACGGCGCGCCGCGCGAGCGCGTTCTCGCACTGCGCGGCGCGTCGCGCCACGATCTTCTCAGCAACGATCAGTGGCGAGCGTTACTCGTCGACGAAGAGGTCATCGTCCGTCGCGAGGTGGCGCGACTGCTCGCCTACCGCACGCTGCTCGCCGAAACCATCCTCGACGATCTCGTCGCGGCCCTCGGTGATGACGACCCGCTCGTCGTCGAACGCGCGGCCTTCGCGCTCGGAGAGCACGCCCACGTCGCGGCGCTCGACGCGCTGTGCGAAACCAGTGCGCACCACGACGATCCCCGTTGTCGAGAGAGTGCGATTGCGGCACTCGGGGCGATTGGTGACGATCGCGCGCTGGCAACCATCATCACCGCGCTCGAGGACAAGGCTCCGATTCGCCGACGCGCCATCGTGGCCCTGTCCAACTTCGAAGGTCCCGAGGTCGACGCCGCGCTCGCGCGAGCTGGCGAGGACCGAGACTGGCAAGTGCGCGCGGCAGTCAGCCAACTCGGGCGCCACGAAAACGACGACTAGGTCGTCGCGGTGTTCGCCGCGGTCCCGGGGTCGAGGGTGGTCAGGTCGTCGCCGCGACGACGAGTCTCAGAATCGTGCGGTTACCGATCGGCCTCGCGAAAGAGGGCGTGCAGTGAGGACATTTCCTCCAGGCAGTACTGCAGACCCTGGATGACCACCAGCTCGGGCTGGGCCGCGACGCGCACGTCGACCCCGGTCGCCTGCGCGAGCAGACCGTCGAGGTTGGCCAACTGCGCAAAGCCGCCCGCCAGGGTCATGCCGCGCGCCGACACGTCCTGAGAGAGGTCCGGTGGGGTGTCGCTCAGGCACTCTTCAACCATGCGCACCAGTGCGTTTAAGACGTCACCGAGCGCACGATGCACGAGTTCGCTGTCCACCTCGACACTCACGGGGATACCGCGATCAACGGTGCGCGCCGCCACGATTTCTTGAGGAGCGCGCGACGAGCCGGTCGCGTCGGCCAACGCGATCTTCAGTTCCTCCACCACGCGCGGCGCCACGACGACGCCACGATTGACCCGCAGCAACGTCGCCAGCGCGGCGTCGACGTCCAAACTGCCGATTCGTCGCGCACGCCCGGTAACGATGCCCCCGAGCGAAACCACGACGACCTCAGACGCCCCCGCGCCGAGGAGCACAACCGCCGAGCCAACCGGGTCTTGCACCGGAAGACCGAGTCCAATGGCGGCCGCCAACGGTGACTCGACGAGGCTCACCTCACGGGCACCGGCCTGAATCGCCGCCTGGCGTAGCGCCCGTCGTTCGATGGCGGTCGCGAGTGACGGCACACTCATCACGACGCGTGCGCGCGAGAGTTTGGAGACGCCGGCGCGTTCGAAGAGACCCGCGATTAATCGCGCGGTCACGTCAAAGTCCACCGTCGCGCCCTGCGCGAAGGGTCGAAAGACGACCACGTGTCGAGGGGTACGTCCGACGAGTTCCAGCGCGCCGTGGCCCACTTCCACCACGTCGCCGCTCGAGGTGTCGATGGCGACCATGGTGGGTTCGTTGAACAAGACCCCCCGCTGCGTCGTAGCGAGACGGGTCGACGCGGTGCCAATATCGAGCGCGACGTCCAGAGCCATAAGGAACAATGCTAGGGCGACCCCTACTAGTCACGTGAGGCTCAGTAGCCTGAATGCCGTGGTCGGGTGGGGTTCGAGACGAGGGTGGCGTCGCCGCGGCACGCCGCCGCCGGCCGCCCGACGCACCTGGGTCCACCCAAGTGAGCTTCCCAGTTTCGAGGCCCTACCCACGACGTCGCCGCGCGCGCGCAACGCGCGCGCCTTGGGCGTGGTCGCGCTGCTCGTCGCCCTCCTCGGCGGCACCGTGCTTCTCGCCAACCGGGGTCACGCCGTGGTGGCAAACACCCCGGCGCATCTCGCCTCGTCCTTCGACGACCTCCCGGCCGTCGCTCGACGGGCGGCCGTCCACCTGGTCGACCTGACGATCACGACGCCCGGTCACGTCCAAAACGTCCCGGCGCTCGTGCTTGGGGGTGACCTCGCCGTCACCACGACGAAGATTCCCGTCAACGCGTTGTTAACCGCGTCAACGACGTCCAAGATCAACTTCGCGGTAACCCTCCTCGGGCGCGACGACGTCTTGAACTTTTCAATCGTGCGACTCAGCGAACGCGTCAGCGGGGCCCAACTCGCCGCGCTGCCCTCGAGCGCGCCCGTCACCGCGATCGCGACCATTGAGCGAGGATCCACGAAGGCCCCCTCGTTTCGCTGGTCCGCTACCTCCCTGGGCGATCCGACGCTCAACAGCGTTGGGGTGGTGCGCTACCTGGCGACCAAGTCCGACACGAGTATGAACGCCGACGTCGACGCCATCGCCATCGACGCCAAGGGCAACGTCGTCGCCATCCTCTCCTCGCGACACCTCTGGTACCCCGCGACCTTCGTCGCGCGCGTCGCGCGCGTCGTCGCCACCGGCCATGGTTGTCACGCGGGACTCGGCGTGAGTGGCACGTCGGCCCAGGGCGGCGGAGCCCTCATTCACGCCGTTCACCCCTTTAGCCCCGCCGCGCACGCGCTCCTGCGCGCCGGCGATATTCTCACCAGCCTGAACGGCACGCCCATCAACTCCTGGAGCGACCTGACCTCCACGTTGTACCTGACGCCGGCCTACGCCAGAGCCCAACTGGTCTTTGATCACCACGGCACCGTGCACCACGCGGACGTGACGTTGAACTGCGACCTCTAGGTTATTAACGTGACCGTGAACCCCTTTGGCGACATGTTTGGCGACATCTTTTCCCTCCTCCAACAACAAGGTCCCGACGCGTGGTTTCAAACCGCGAGCCAATTGGCGCTTAACATCGCGCGCGGCAGCGACGGCGATCCCAACGCCGAGCCCGTGGAGCGCCAGCGCCTCGAAGAGCTCGCGCCACTGGTAGCGCGTCACGTTGGTTCACTCTTTGACGTGGTGATCAGTGAGGAGATTGACGCCGTCAATCGCTCCACGCTGACCGCGACCGCCCTCGAGCAGTGGCGCCCCTTAATCGCGCCGATGATTGCGCGCGGCAGTGACGTTGCGGCGGGCCTCGGTGAGGGCCCCAATGAGTTAGCCGCGCAGATGGCCGCGGTGATGGGGCCGCTGTTCGCGGGCTTTCAGATGGGCTCGGTAGCGGGACACTTCTCGGAGCGCGCCTGGTCGCTCGCCACACTGCCGCTGCCGCGACTCAGCGCGCGGCGACTCCTCGTCGTGAACAATCTCGCGCACTTCGCCGAGGAGTGGTCCCTCGAGCGCGACGAGGTCTACGTCTTTGCCTTGGCGCAAGAGTTCGTCGCCTCGCTGATCTTGACGCAACCGGGCACGAGTGACGCGCTGCGCGCATTGCTGCTCGACAGCGTCAATGAGGTCGCGGCCGTGCAGGGCAATCTCCTCGATCGACTCCAGACCATGATGCAACAAGGTGATCTCAACGATCTGATGGGTGACCCGGCGGCGCTCCTCGACGGGATTGAACTACCCGACGACTCGCCGGCCACGCGCGCTATTAACGCCGCGAGTGCTGCCCTGTTGGCCGTCTTTGACGCGGTCGCCTTTGACGTAACGACCTCGCTACTCGGACCACGACCGGCGCTACGCGAAGCGCACCGTCGCCACCGGCTCTCGGACGCTCGCGGCGAGGACGCCGCGGCCGCGCTCTTTGGCATCGCGACGCAGGGCTCGCACCACGACGAGGCGCAACGCTTCGTGACGTCACTCGTCGAACAGCACGAACTCACGGTCTTTAGCGCCTTCTTGCGCGTGGACGGGCTACCGAGCGCCGACGAGCTCACCGCGCCCGACGTGTGGTTCCAGCGAGTGACGAACTCGCCGTTGGCCTAAGCCTCTTCGTCGTACCCGAGGTTCCACTCCACCAGCAGGTTCTCACGCTCGGCGTCGCGATTCACGCGCTCACGATTGCGTCGAAACTGGGGGTCGTGGGGTGGCAGGAAACGAAGCCGGGCGTCGACGCGGTCGACGAAGGCCTGAATCTGCTCTTCGTCACCGAAGACCATGCGACATTCCCAGTGGGGAGCGACGGGTCCGAGGTAGACCACCTGGACGTGGCCAACCGGGTCAACGACTTCGGTGGCTTCAGTGGTGGGGACCTGGCTCACGACACTCCTTTAGAACGGTCTGGGACTTTTAGTCTACTGGTCGACCCGAACCCTTATTTTGGCCCGAAATCAACGTTTTTCTCGTGAGCACGTGAAATGACATAACGATGACAACGCTTGACAACTCGGTACTGTGAAGAAAAGGACCGGCGAAGGAGGACGACGTGGGTGCTGAATGGATGGCAGACGGCAAGTGCAGGGACTACCCGGCGGAGGTTTTCTTCCCGCGCGACGGTCTCGGGGTACTGGCCGCCCAACGCATCTGTAAGAGCTGTCCCGTCGCCGCGCAGTGCCTGGAGTACGCCTTGGCCCAACACATCGATCACGGCGTGTGGGGTGGCTGCAGTGAGCGCGAGCGTCGTCGTCTGGCGCGCGAACGCCGTCGTCTTCGTATCTTGCACCGCGACGCCTCTTAGGCCCCGTGTTCGAGTGCGTCATCAACGTCGCCGAAGGTCGCGACGTCGCCGCCCTCGCTGAAGTAGCCGCGGCGGCCGGCGCGTCGATGCGCGACCTGCACCACGATCCCGTTCATCACCGCAGCGTTTTCACGCTGCTCGGGTCGCCCCCGATGCTCGCGCGCGACGTGCGCGCCCTCATCAGCGCGGCGTACGAACGATTCAGTCTCGAGAACCACGAGGGCGTGCACCCCCGCTTTGGCGTCGTGGACGTCGTGCCCTTCGTGGCCTACGACGACGACGTCACGCTCGCGTACGTCCTGCGAGAGGAGACGGCCCAATGGATCGCCGAAACCTTCGCCGTCCCGGTCTTTTTCTACGCGGGCTTTCCCGGCGGACGCGAACGGAGCCTGCCCCAGGTCCGTCGTCACGCCTTCAAGGACCTCGCCCCCGACCTCGGACCCGAGAACCCCTCGCCGCGCCTCGGCGCCGTAGCGATTGGCGTGCGCGACGTCTTGGTTGCGTGGAATCTGTGGCTGCGTGACGTGGACCTCGACGAAACCCGACGCGTCGCGGCCGAGATACGACGCCACGAGGTTCGGGCCCTCGGCTTCGATGTGGGGGGCGCGACGCAGGTCAGCTGCAACCTCGTGGAACCCAACAAAGTGGGGCCCGGTGCGGTCTTCGACGAGGTCGTCGCGCGCGTCGGCGATGAGCGCGTCGTTCGTGGCGAATTAGTAGGGCTACTTCCCGAGGCGGTGCTGCGCCGCGAGGATCCGGCGCGCTGGGCCCAACTGGGTCTCTCGATCGAAGCGACGATCGAAGCGCGCAGCGCTTAAACGGCCTTCGCGCGACGCTCGATGGCGCGGGCGCGACGCAGGCGGCGACGTTCACGCTCGCTCATCCCGCCCCAAATCCCGAATTTCTCGCCGTTTTCGAGCGCGTACTCCAGGCAGTCATCACGCACCACACAGCCTCGACAGACCTCCTTGGCCTCGCGCGTCGAGGCGCCGCGCTCCGGAAAGAACAGGTCGGGGTCGACCCCCATGCAGTTCGCGCGCGCCTGCCATCCACGGTCTTCCATACCGCTTAGAAGTTCGACGATCTCCACGCTGCTCCTCCCGAAAGGTGGCCACTACCACCGATGTAATTACAACGGTGTCATTGTGTCGGGCTTAGCGTGAAATTGCAAATGGAATTTATAAAATTCCTGATGAGAACCGTTTGTCTCTAACCGGCGCGACGGTGACGTACGAAATCGTTCAAGGCGTACACGCCGAGTTCGTCGACGTCGGTGTAGAAGAGGCGACCACCGTTGACCTGGGCGATCTGCTCGACGAAGGGGAACTGACTGCGCTCAATATCGAGCGCAAAAGTGTTGATCGTGATGTTGGCTTTGGTGCACCGCAGCACCTCGGCCATCGTCTTTTCCAGAGTCTCGCGCACCGGCGGCCACGAAAAGAAGGGTTCGCCGGTCGCGGTGAGGTGCGCCGTGGGCTCACCGTCGGTGACGACCACGACTTGGCGATCACCGCGCTCGTTGCGCAGGAGGTGGCGGCTCAGCGCCAGCGCGTGCTGGAGGTTCGTGCCGTAGTTGTAGTCAATCGTGAGTGAGGGCACGTCCTCGAGCTTGAGTTCCATTGCTCGTTCTCCGAAGCCCACCACCGCGACAAAGTCGCGCGGGAATTTCGAGCGGATGAGTTGCGTTAGCGCGAGCACCATCTTTTTCGCGGGCACCAGATTGCCACGCATGGCCATCGAGAGCGAGAGGTCGATCGCGAAGACGGTCGCCGAGCGGCGCGCGGCTTCGTACTCTTCGACCTCGAAATCGTCGGCGATCAAGCGCACTGGGGTTCCCGGACCTTGACGTAAGACGGCGTTGCGCAGAGTCTTGGGCAGATGCAGCGCGAAGGCCTCCCCGGGCTCCCAGGGTTTCGAGGACTCCTCGCGATCGCCGCCGCGCGCGACGGTGGCCTCGCGATGCTGGCCGAGCGTCGGGGTCGTGCGCAACTGGGCGAAGAGGTCGCGCAGGGCCAATTGGCCAATCTGTCGCACGCCCTTCGCGGTCAATTCGAGGCGATTCGAGTGGCGGTCAACGAAGCCTTGATCCTTCAGCGCCTGCATTGCCTTTTGGAGGCGTGCGACGTGGCGCGCGGCGTCGTCGCCGAGGTGTCGGCGCACGGCGTCGAGATCGACCTCGGGCAGGCTCTGCGCCGCGCTGGAGCGGCCCAAGAAGTCCTCGAGGTCCTTGAGCTGGCCGAGGGACTCCGCGACGTCGGTCGCCTCCGCAAAGGAGCTTCCGCTCTGGCCGCGCATACGGTGCGCCCGATTCCAGTCGAGTTCGGGGGTCGCCATGCGCAGATTCGAGACCAAACGGTTCATGGAAAAGTTGATCTCCATGTTCTGCATCATCTGGTCAAAGAGCGAGCGCAGCTCGCCTTGTTGCTCGGCCGACAGCGAGTTGAACATGGCCTCGGCGGCGGCGGCGCGCTCGGCCATCTGGCGAATCACGTCCTCGAGACTCTCGGCGCCCGGAAAGTAGTCGCCGAACTTCTCCATAAAGGAGGCGAACGTCGGATCGAGGGGCTCACCGGCGCGGTCTTGTTCGATCATCGTCGAGAGCGCGTCCATCATGTCGCGCAGCCGCGCCATCTCCTCGGGGTCGGGCGAACCCAAGAACTCTTTCGACTGTTCGAAGTAGGTGTTTAAGACGTCGCGCTCGAGCTCACCCACCATCGACTCGAACTCGTCGCGCGCCTCGGAGGAGACGAACTCGTAGTTCTGGTACTGACCCACGCGCTCAGCGAAACGCTCGCTCATGAGATCTTGTTGCATGCGACGTTGGTCGACCAGGTCGCGCGTCACTTGGGCGCGACGCTCGTCGCCCGACGCCTCGGCCTCGGCTACGAGCGCGTCGAGCTCCGCGTTTTCGATGGCCTCAATATCGTCGAGCCAGTCGCGGTAGCGCGCCATCTCGCCGTTGGGGTCGCCCTGTTGTTCGAGCTCGCGCCGTCGCGCGCGCGTGCGCTCGAGCAGTTCCCGAAGGCCCTCGATTCGTTCGCCGCTCTCACTGGTAAATCCTTCGCGCAAGAGTCGATCCATCGCGTCATCGAGGTCGCCACTCTCCATGTAGTCGTCCGCCAGCAGACGCAGCATCTCGTCGACGTCGAGGTCATCAAAGTCATCGTCGTCTCCGAAGCGACGAAAGCCGTAGCGAACGGCCACTACCGGTTCCGCGAGCGATAGAGCGCCCGAGCCCCCGACGCGTCTTTGGCGAGGCGCTTGGTCAGATACAGTCCCTCGAGCACGAACTCCGTGGCCGCGGCCATTTCGCCGTCGGTGGCGTTGGGTCCGGCCACGCGCCGCACCGGCGCCTCGAGGGCGGGCATGGCCGCCAACACCGCGAGGTAGTCGGCGTCGGGCAGGTCGTCGCCGGTGTGCACTACCACCTCGGCGTTGAAGGCGCCGACGATATCGGGCGCCTCTTCGAGCAGCACGTGCTCGCTGAAGCATTGGCGCACCGCGAGACCCACCAGCGCGGCGATCACTTGATCGGCGTCGTTGTCATCCATGGTGTCGAACTCGATCTTGCCTTGCGTCGACTGCACGATGGCACTCAGGTCGCTCACGCGCGGCACCACGGCCGCGTCGCCGGTGCGCAGTGTGCGCCGTAGCGCGCTCGCGATCACGGTCTCGTAGTTCGCGATGGAGAGTCGCACCGACACGCCCGAGCGTTGCGAGATCACGTGACTCTTGCGCGCCACGTGACTCACGCGCGCGACGATGTCATCGATAAACCACGGCACACGGATCTCCTTGGGCGACGGGGGAAGGTGCGCCTCTTGGTGCATGATCGCGATCTCGGTCGTGACCTCGAAGGGGTAGTGCGTGCGAATCTGCGAACCGAATCGGTCCTTCAGCGGGGTGATGAGGCGTCCGCGGTTGGTGTAGTCCTCAGGATTCGCCGTCGCGACCACCAAGACGTCGAGCTCGAGACGTACCAGGTGACCACGAATCTGCACGTCGCGCTCTTCGAGCACGTTCAATAAGCCGACTTGAATGCGCTCGGCGAGGTCGGGCAACTCATTGATCGCGAAGATGCCGCGATTGGACTTGGGTACCAGACCGTACGAGAGAGCTTTGGGGTCATCGAGGAAGAGGCCGCCCGCCACCTTGATGGGGTCGACCTCACCGATTAAGTCGGCCATCGAGGTGTCGGGGGAAGCCAGCTTTTCCGCGAAACGCTGCTGGCGGTGCACCCAGGCGATGGGCGTGTCGTCACCGCGTTCGCGCACCGTGTCGATGCCGTAGGCCGAAATTGGCGCGTAGGGATCGTCGCGCACGTCGGAACCTTCGACGACAGGCAGCCACTCGTCGAGCAGTTCGACGAGTGAGCGAATCATGCGCGTCTTGGCCTGGCCGCGCTCGCCCAACAAGATGACGTCGTGGCCGGCGAGCAGCGCCGTCTCGAGTTGGGGCAACACCGTGTCCTCGTAGCCCAACACGGCCGACGAAAGCGGCTGGCCACTCGCCAAGCGGGCTTCGAGATTGCGGCGTAACTCGTCGCGCACTGAGCGCGATTCGTACCCTGACGCGCGCAGCGCGCCGAGGGTCCGGGGCAGGTGGGCGGGGGCTTCCGTGGTACTCATAAGTTCACCTTAGAGGTTGCGTTCCGAAAAATTCTCAGCACCGACCACCTCACGTCGTGACCCGGCGAGACTCGTGTCGTACGCTCCAATCGTGCAGCTTCACGCGAAAATCTTGACCGTATCGGATTCGGTGGCCGCCGCAACGCGCGAGGACGGGGCCGGACCGTTGCTCGCGGCGCGCCTACGCGACGCCGGATACGACGTCGTGGACCAGCGCGTGGTCCCCGACGGTGTCGACTCGGTCGCCGACGCGTTGCGCGAGCTCGCCGAGGGGTTCGCCGGTCTCATCGTGACGACGGGGGGCACCGGCTTCGCGCCACGCGATCTCACTCCCGAAGCGACCCAATCAGTCCTGGAACGCGAGGCACCGGGATTGAGCGAGCGCATGCGCGACGCGCATCCCTTCGGCGCGCTGTCGCGCGGACGATCGGGCGTGCGCGGCACGTCCCTCATCCTCAACACGCCCGGCTCGCCCAAGGGTGCGGTCGAAAGTCTCGACGCCGTGTTGCCGATGTTGGCGCACGCGCTCGAACTTTTACGAGGGGCGGACGCGCCTCACCCGCCCGAGATTGGTGGCAGTACCGCGATTTCGTCCTGAGGACCTACGGCCGCCTCGCGGGTCGTGGCCTCACCATTCAGCCACACCTGACTGGCGGCTAGGACACGCTCGAATGACGCGCCGTATCGCGCGGTGGCCGCGTCGAGTACGTCGCCAATCGTGGCGCCGACGAACTCGTCGCGCGCCACGCCGGCCGCTTCGCGCGCTGGACCAAGCAAGAGCAGCTTCGTCACTCGCTATTTCCGTTCAACGACGTCCACGACAACACGAGTACCTCAACCTCGTCACCTATCGCGAGATCTGGTCCCTCGGGGTAGAGAATCATTGCGTTGGCCCCGGCGATGGCGTGCAGTAAGTGCGATCCATGGCGCACGACCTCGAGCACGTGCCAACGACCGTCGTCTCGCACGGCAACCTTCGCGTGCAGCACGTGCAACTTCTCGTCGTGATGGCGCGTGAGGGCGACGTCGAGCAGCGCGCGCACCCGTGGTCGGTCGACGTTGGCGAAACCAGCCAAACGTCGTAGGGCGGGACGTACGAACAGCTCGAAACTGACCCGCGTCGAAACCGGATTACCGGGCAGACCGAAGAGGGGCGTCGACGCGGCCGTGACGCCCACGGCAAAGGGCTTAC
>JANWIR010000060.1 GCA_025449805.1 Acidimicrobiales bacterium
CGGATGAGTTCGTCGGCGCGTTCGCGCGGAATGCCCCCGACGGCCGCGGTCGGGTGCAAGAGGCGCAGCACGCGTAGCGCATCCGGGGCGTCGGGGGCGTGACTGGTGGCGGTAATCCAGGTGCCCAAATGGGCAACCGTGCGCAGCGTCACGATGGAGGGCTGCGCGTCGGCGACAATGTCGTCGTAGAGGCGCGAGAGGCTTCGGACCACTTCGTCGACGAGGACGCCGTGTTCGTGGAGATTCTTCGTCGATCCCAACAGCCAGTTCTGATAGTCATCGGGCGCGACGTTCGCCGGCAGCGCGATGGTGCCGGCGAGGGGGTGGCACTGGACGACGTCGCCGTCACGACGCACCAGGAGTTCTGGCGAGGCGCCCACGAAACGTCGTTGATCGTTGGTGGGCATGGAGTAGAGCGTGCAGATCGGTTCGCGAACCTTAAGACGTGCAATCAACGCCGCGGGGTCGATGGCGTCGGTGACCGAACCCAGAACGGCGCGCGCCAGAACGACCTTGTCGACCTCTTTGCGACGAAGGATGTCGACGGCCTGGGCGACGTGGTGCGCGTACTGCTCGGGGGTGGGTCGCAGTGAGAGCGAGCAGAGGCTCTGGGTCTCTTGGGTGGGCTCGACGACGTCGTCGAGTGCGTCGCGCCAGCTGTCGTCGCCGTCGGGAACACTCACCCAGGCGTCGCCGTTGGCGGTCACGGTTACGACGTAACGCGGCACGTGAAGTTGACCCGAGGCGAAGCGATCAAAGGGCAGCGTGGCGAAGGCCACGACCCCGCTACCGGTCGGACCGTCGTCGCCAACGAGGTCGATATTTTTCAGAGCGCGGCTCGCTTCGTCGTTGTGGGAAAGTCCGGCCCCTAGGTCGACGTCGAGGTAGCTGCCACCAAAGCCCACGCGCAGCGCGTTAGGGCTCTCGAGGAGCCAACCGTCGCGCGCACCGAGCGCCCGCAACGTGGCCCGCGGTGGCGCCGCTATTTTCGTACGCCGGTATCTCACGTCGCCCTCGTGGCCACGAACTGTTGGCTGAGTCCTCCCATAACCCTGCGGTGATTCACCGCGCGAAAACCCGCGTCGTGAAACATCGTGGTGAGCACGTCGCCGGGCGGGAGGTACGCCGTCGAGGCGGGAAGATAGTGGTAGGCCGCCCGGTCACTCAGTAGCGAACCGATAAAGGGGACCACGTGACGAAACCACAGGCGAAAGCCGGCGCGCCAGAGACCCCCCGAAGGCTCGGCAATCTCTAACACGGAAATCCGACCCCCGGGTCGAACGACGCGACCCATCTCGCGAATGGTCGCCGCGAGGTCGGTGAAATTGCGCAACGCGTAGCCGCAGGTCGCGCCGTCGAAGGAGCCGTCAGCGAATGGAAGTTGGCAGGCGTCGGCCTGTACGCGCGGGGCGTCGCCGCGACCCGCTCGGAGCATGCCAAAGCTCAAGTCGGTGGCGACCGGGCGGTGCCCCTGGCGAGCCAGCTCGCGCGCGAAGTCGCCGGTGCCCGCCGCGACGTCGAGCACGACACTCGACGGCACGAGGCGCAGGTCCGCCACGGCGCGTCGACGCCAGCGTCCAACGAGTCCGAAGGTCATAATGGCGTTGACGAACTCGTAGCGCTGCGCAATCGCGTCAAACATCGCGCGAACCTGACGCGTCTTCGCCTCGCCTTGGGGGAGGGGGGTGGACACGATTTAGCGGTAGTAGCGAAAGACGACTTGGGCGACGCACGAAGGCTTGGGTGCGTCTTTCACCTCGACGACGACGTCCAGCGCAACCTGAACCCCTCCCGCGACTTCTTCCACGCTCGCCAGCGTGGCGCCGGCGCGAATCGAGGAGCCGACCGGCACCGGGGACGTAAAGCGGACCTTATTCGTCCCGTAATTGACGCCCATGGCGACCCCGTCGACCTTTAAGACGCCACCGAGTAACACGGGCACGAGGGAGAGCGTCAAGTAGCCGTGCGCGATTGGTCCCCCAAAGGGACCCTTCGCGGCGCGCTCGGGATCGACGTGGATCCACTGGTGGTCACCGGTCGCGTCCGCGAAGAGATTGACCTCTTCTTGGGTGACTTCGCGGTAGTCCGAGTAGCCCAGGTGTTCGCCAACGAGGGCGCGTAACTCGTCGAAACCGTTTACGTGCGTGGTCATGTGCACCTCCGAGAAAACACTACTGTCGCACCGCGAGGGCGAACCACTTGACCCCTAGGATTGCGGACGTGAAAGCCAAAGTCCACGACGAGCACCACCGTCAGATATCTGACGGTGGATTTCGAGCCTCGCTCTTTGGGCTCTCGGACGGCCTCGTCACCAACATCTCGCTCATGTTGGGTTTCGCGGGCGCGAATCCCGGCCACAGTGTGGTGCGACTCGCCGGACTCGCCGGACTGGTCGCCGGCGCGTTTTCGATGGGTAGCGGGGAGTACCTTTCGATGCGAGCGCAAAAGGAACTCTTCGAGTACGAGATTGACGTCGAGCGACAAGCGATTGCCGATTCGCCGGCGGCCGAGCAACGCGAACTGCGCGAAATCTTTGTATCTCGAGGAATCGACGCTGACCTTGCGGATCGACTCTCGACCGACTTAATGCGGGACCCGGATTTGGCCCTGCGCACCCACGCGCGCGAGGAACTGGGCGTTGACACGGCCGCCACGGGTTCGCCGTGGAAAGCGTCGTCGTCGTCGTTTCTCTTCTTCGCTCTGGGCGCCTTTGTGCCGCTCTTACCGTGGCTCGTGACGAATTCGGGTAACGAAATCTGGTGGTCACTCCTGTTGGGTGGCGTCGCCACAGCCCTCGTGGGTGGCGGCGTTGGCTGGTACACGCGTCGCGGTGTTGTGCCCTGGGCACTACGTCAGTTGCTGGTCACCTCGGCTTCGGCGGCGGTGACTTTTGGCATTGGTCACCTCGTCGGCGTGGGTACGGTTGCCTAGGCGCGAAAGCGCACCAGATGGTCCTCGCGTTGCAGGGTGAAGCCGAGCGATCCGTAGAGTTTCTTCGCGGATTCGTTGGAGTCATCGACGAATAAGACCGCCTCGCTCACACCCTTGCGTCGCAGGGTGTCGAGGCCCTGGGTGACCATGACGCGACCCAGACCACGGCCCTGAAAGGCCGGGTCGACGGAGATAACGTAGATCTCGCCGAAGCGATCCGGGTGCAACTCGTGGACCTTCGTCCAGCACGACGCGGCCAGTACGCCATTGACCTCGAGGAGTAAGAAGCCAGAAGGGTCAAACCACGGCTCCAGGGTTCGATCGGTGAGATCACGCAACGTCCACGCGCCCTGCTCAGGGTGGTCGGCGAAGGCGGCGTTGTTCTGCGCCAACCACGCGTCGGCGTCGTGACTGGGCTCGAACTGGCGTAAGTGCGACCCTTCGGGAACGGGTGCGACGGCGACGGGCAAATCAACGCACAAAAGCTGCAAGAGCCGCACGACCTCGCCACCGTCGAAGTCGGTGTTCACGGCACCCCTCGTCCACCAGTCAACGGTGGTGTGGCGACGCAGGAGTTCGCCGAGGAGTGACGGATCGAATCCTCCGCCGACCATTTCGACCGACGCCTCGTGCTCACCCGTTACCAGGGCGTAGTCCAGGACGTGATCGTCGTCGAGGCGAAGCCAATGCTCGCCGCGCCAGCCGTGAACGACGGTCCGACGTCGAGCTTCGTCAATGGCTTCGCGGCCCAGGCGCGTCTCGAGACGATTCATGAAATCGAGTACGGCGAGTCGCTCGTCGGGCGACAACACGGTGCGTTGTTGCCACGAAATACTCATGTCGCGAGCCTAGTGGTGGCCCTTCAAGCGGCTGGCGACGCGGGTGAGCCGACGCGTCAAGGCGCCAACGGTTCGCTCGGCGGAGACCAGTTCGGTGTAGACCTCGGCGGGCAGATGATCACCCTCGGACTCCACGAGCGCGGTGATACGACGTGAGAGGTCGCTCATTGACGAGTTGATGGTGTTTAGCTCGGATTCGAGACTCATGGCTTCCTTCATCTGTACGACGGGTACGCGACCGCGCCTAGCGTAACTGTTCGTGTCCAGTTCTTACGCCCCGAACGATTCCGTCACCGAATCGTGGTCCACCATTGTCGCGGCCGGCGCCGAGGCGGAGAGCTTTCTCCAGGGCCAACTGAGTCAAGACATCGCCAACCTCGCGACCGCGACGCGTTGGTCACTCGTGCTGGCGCCCGATTCATCGGTACTGTCGAGTGTCGTCGTCGCGCGCGACGACGAACAGTTCGTCTTGACGATGCCGAGTTTGCTCGTCGACCCGGTGCTGGCGCGACTGCGTCGGTTTTTGCTGCGTACGGCGTGCACACTCGACGCCGGTGGCGAAGTTGCTGGACCGTTCGCGTCACTTGAGGATCGTCTCGCGGCGCGGTGGCCCGGGTACGGCGAGCTGGCGCGACAACTGAGTCCTCACTGCTACGGACAGTCCTTCGTCGATCAAACGATTTCGTTCACGAAGGGTTGTTTCACGGGTCAAGAACTCGTGGGCCGGCTCGACGCGCGCGGCGCGAGTGTGCCCTGGCGCGTCGTCACGTTCGAAGGGCCGAGTGTCGACGAGGTTGACGCGTGCCTGCGCTCGATGGGACCCGCCGGACCCCAAGGCGTAACCTCCGTCGCCGCGGGACCCACTGGGGTGCGGGGCTTTGGCGTTGCGCACCGGACCCTGTTGACCAACGGGGACCTCGGCCCCGTGATCGTCGAGGCGCTTCCCTAACGTCGCGCTCGCGGACCTAACCTGGTCGCAAGGAGGATGTGTGCGTCTTAACGTCGAGGGCCTCTTTATCAAAATCGCCGGCGTCACCTCGGAGGAGGACGCCTTATTCGCGATTGGTCTCGGCGCCAACGCGGTGGGCTTCGACTTCGGTGTGTCACCGCGCCAGATCAGTCCGGCCAGCGCCCACGACGTCATTCGCCGCCTCCCGCAGGGCGCGCTCAGCGTCGGCTCGTTTCGTAATGAGTTGCCCCAACGGGTCGTCGAGATCTCGAACACGTTGGGACTCAGCGCGGTGCAACTCGAAGGGGCGTGGGCTGGGTCACAACTGGCGTACGTGCGCGAGCGCGTCAATACCGTCTTTCGTCGGATGGACGCGGAAGGTGGCGCGCCAGCCGACGCCGACTATCTCGTGGTGCCCGAGGACGATGATCACTTCGCGCTTAACGCGGCCCTCGACGTGTTGCGCACCTCCAACGCCCGTCGGCCCATTGTCGCCTCGGGAGGTCTCGATTCGACGAACGTGATTGACGTCGTGCAGAACTATCCAATTTTTGGCGTCGAGGCCCGCTCGGGCGTGGAGCAGCGACCGGGGGTGAAAGACCCCGTGCGATTGGGGGAGTTCATCGCCAACGCGCGCTGGGCGTACGACCACGCATTGGTGGAACGGGACTTTAACGAGTGGCGACTCTAGGTATTTTCTCGACGCGGGCCCGCGGCGATCTGGTCACGAATTTCCTGAAAGCGTAGGTTGAAGGGTCCCGCACCGCGTAGCAGCCAGGTGACGCCCGCTTCGGCCCATTCATTCGCGTCGGCCGCGTCGATGCCGCCGGACCACACGACCACGTCGAAGTGTTGGAGGTCCGCTCCCGCCTCGCGCAGCGTCGCGCGAATCGCCGCCACGTTGTTCGGCGCGTCGAGAAAAATCGCAAAGGCTCCGTCATACCCGGCGGCCCGTCGAAGTGGCGCGACGTGTCCCCAGCGCACGCCCAGCCAGATTGGTACGTCCCGTGCCTCGGGCGCCCCGCCCACGAAGCTCTGCGCGGGTACGTGGTAGTACTCGCCGTCGTGCGGAGTCGTCTCACCACGTTGCAGGGCGCGAAAGAGGGCCACTGCTTCACTTAACGCACGGCCGCGGTCGCCTCCGCCCAGGGCGTGCAGCGGCTGATCGCGCTCACCGATCGGGGGATCGTCACCGAGCCCAAAGCCCATGATGAGTCGTCCCCGGCTCAGTGCGTCGAGGGCGAGCGCCTGGCGCACCACGACGGCGAGCGTACGTTTCGTGAGCGGCGTGATCATGGGGCCGAGCGCGATACGCGACGTCGCCGCCGCGATGGCGCTGAGACAGACGTAGGGGTCGATGATTGCCGTGACCGGCGCGGGGTAGGTCAGGTGGTCCCAGAGAAAGACGCCATCCCAGCCCGACGATTCAGCCAGGACGGCGAGTTCAACGAGTCGGTGGGGGTCGGCAAGTTCGTCAAAGGGTGGAAGAAAGAGTCCGTGTCGCACGGTCGTTCCCTGGCCGTAACGCGGATCGTGACTTAGACGTCAGCGCGACGAAACAGGACGCTGCCGTTGTGGCCACCGAATCCAAAGGAGTTCGACAGCACGACGTCCAGGCGCGTCGGACGAGGAGCGCCAATGACGACGTCGAGACCAACCTCCGGGTCGACCACCGTCGTGCCCGCGGTGGGAGGAATCTCTTGGTTCTGTAACGTGAGCACCGAGGCGACGCCTTCGAGGGCGCCCGCGGCCGCGAGTGAGTGCCCGAGGTGGCCCTTGATCGAGGTAACGGGCGGCACGTGGTCGCCAAAGAGCGTGCGCATCGCGACCGATTCGGCGAGGTCGTTGAGTGGCGTGGACGTGCCGTGGGCGTTGATGTGCGAGACGTCACTGACACCAAGTTCAGCGTCGTCGAGCGCTAGCTGCATGCAACGAATCGCGCCGTTGCCGTCGGGGTCGGGCGCGGTGATGTGGTGCGCGTCGGCGGTTGACGCGGCCCCAATGACCTCGGCCAGAATCGTGGCGCCACGAGCCTTCGCGTGCTCCCACTCTTCGAGCACGAGCACGCCGGCACCTTCACCCATCACGAATCCGTCGCGGGCCACGTCGAAGGGTCGCGAGAAGTCCGTCGACGAGAGGGCGGTCATGTTGCGAAATCCGGCAATCGCAATTTCGGTCATGACAGCCTCGGCACCACCGGCCAGAACGACGTTACAGCGACCGCTCGCGACGAGTCGCGCCGCGTTGCCAATGGCGTGGGTACCGGCGGCGCAGGCCGTGGTGACGGTCTCGCAGGGTCCACCCAATCCAAAGCGCATTGACACGGCGGCCGTCGCGGCGTTGGGCATCATCATGGGCACCATGAAGGGCGAAACCCGGTCGGGACCTTTGTCGTTCAGGACGCGAACCTGCTCCAAGATGGTTTGCAGGCCACCGATGCCCGTCGTCACGATTGAGCCAGCGTCCACGAGCGGGCCCTCAAGTCCACTTTGGCGCCAGGCTTCGTCCGCCGCCATCAGCGCGTAGAGCGTGAACGGGTCGAATCGGCGCAGCTCCTTGGGTCCGCCAAGGTGCGCGGCGTCAAAGTCGAGCACGCGCGCACTTGACGGCGCCACCGGGCGACGTAACGCGTCCCACAGGGCGTCGACCCCGACGCCCGCGCACGACAGTGCGCCGAGACCCGTGACGGCGACGCGGTAACCCTGGACGGGTCCCGACGGCGTGACGGCGACGCGCACTACAGCTTGGCGTAGATCAAATCGAAGGCCTGGCCGACGGTGCGAATCTCTTTGAGCTCGTCCTCAGCAACTTCGATGTCGAAGGTCTCTTCGAGTGCCATTACCAACTCGACCAGGTCGAGACTGTCGGCGCCCAAGTCGTCGGCGAAGGACGCTTCGGGCGTTACCTTCGACGGCTCCACGGCGAGAACTTCGCAGGCGTTCTCAGTGAATTTCGCGAATGCTTCGTTTCGGTCCATGTGGGTACCCCTCTTTTCTGTCGTTCTATCGTAACCAAACGACCCCCCGTCGCCGAACACCTAGTGACCGAGAGAGAGTCCTCCGTCGACGCTGAGCACCACGCCAGTGATGTAGCGCGCGTGGTTACTGGCGAGGAACCCAACAACGCCAGCGATATCCGATGGCTGTCCCGAGTGACCTACGGGAATCATTGCTTCCATCGCGGCCTTCGCGGGTCCGAGGTCGCTCGTCATGTCGGTCTCGATAAGGCCGGGGGCGACCACGTTGACGGTGACGTTGCGCGTGGCGACCTCTTTGGCCAGTGAGCGGGCGAGCCCGACGAGGCCGGCTTTCGCGGCGGCGTAGTTGGCCTGTCCCGGTACGCCCATGAAGGGACTGACTGAGCCGATGAAGATGATCGAACCGCGGCGTTGGCGAACCATCGAGGCCATCGCCGCGCGCGCGGTGTAGAACGCACCGTCAAGGTTGATCGAAAGTACCTCGCGCCACTGTTCATCGGACATACGCATCGCGAGGCCGTCACGCGTGACGCCGGCGTTCGCCACGCACACTTCGACGGGACCAAAGTCGTCGACCGCCGACTTAACGGCCTCGTTAAGCGCTACCGAATTGGTGACGTCGACGGCCAGGGCGCGCGCGACACCGGCCGGCGCTTCACCCGAGCGTGACAACGCGACCACTTGGTCGCCTAAGGCAATGAAATGCTCCGCGATAGCGGCGCCAATGCCGCGACTCGCGCCGGTGACGAGGACGTGACGACTCATAAGGACAACTCCCGATACTCGAGTGGATTGGTCGGCGCGTACTGCGCGTCGAAGGTACGGATGCGTTTGGTAAGACCCGTCAAAACGTTGCCGGGTGGCATCTCGATGGTGGTCGTGACGCTGGAGGGTAACGCTAAGCAGGCGGCAAGAAATTCAACAGGCGACGTGAGTTGTCGCGACAAGAGTCCTCGCCAGCGTTGAGACTCACTGGGCGTTGACGCGTCGACGTTGGCGATAACGCGGGTTTCGCTGTCGTGGAAAGTTACGTTCGCGAGCGCGTGGTCGAGGTCGTCTTGCGCGTCGGCCATGAGTGGCGAGTGAAACGCGCCGCCCACGGCGAGGGGTGTCGCCCGACGCCAACCGAGGTCGCGGTGACGCGCGAGCAGTTCATCAAGTGCCGGACGCGTGCCGCTAACGACGATTTGACCCTCGCCGTTCACGTTGGCGACCCACAGCTCGTCAATCGTGCCGAGTGCTTCGCGGGCACCGTCGCTGGCGCCCATGACGGCCACCATCGATCCGTCGCTGCGTTGCGCCGCTCGAGCCATCGCCCGACCCCGGGCCGCGATGACGCGCGCGCCGTCGTCGAGCGTCAGGACGCCGGCGGCAACCAGCGCAGAGAACTCGCCGAGGCTGTGGCCCAGGTGAAAACGAGGACGCACGCCGCGTTCAAGCAACTCGCCGAAGCCAACGAGCGAGAGCGCGAAGGTCGCCAACTGCGCATTGTCGGTACGAATGATCTCGTCGTCGGGGGCTTCGAGTAGGAGGTATTCCACGTCGACGCCGCTCACCTCACTGACGGTCGCTACGACGGACCAGTGTGGTGAGGCGCGCCACGGCGCGCCCGCACCGTGGGCAATTGACCCCTGACCGGGGAAGAGCGCGACGACGTCGTCGCGGTACGCGAGAGCCGATGAAAACGACATGGCTCCCACGGTAACAGTGCCCGGAGTGGGACTCGAACCCACACACCCTCTCGAGTAAAGGCTTTTGAGGCCTCCGCGTCTGCCGATTCCGCCATCCGGGCTGCGGCGACCACGGTAGCAGTAACCGTAGGGTGGTCGTGATGGAGGCGACACTTTATCGACACGACGTGGCGCTGGCGCACGCCGTGCTCGGTGGCGCGCAGCACCACGAAATCCGGTCGCGCCTCTATCTTTCGTTGCGCGACGGTGCCTCGCGCGGCGTTGGCGAGGTCGCGCCACAGCCGCGATCCTTAAATGGCGACCCCGGTGTCGACGAGGTCGTGGCCGAGCTCGTCGAGACTGTCATACCTCAACTCTTGGCGATCCGAGATCGTGAAGGCGCCCTGGCGTCGTGGTCTCGTTGGGGTCGCCTGGTCGGACCACGCCCGGCCAGTCGAACGGCCGTGGCACTCGTGGAGATGGCGCTGCTCGATATCGAACTTCGACGAGAAGGGTGCGCTCTCGACAAATGGTGGCCCGCGATGCACGACCCGGGCGTACAGCGGGCGGTCTCGCTCCTGGATGGGGAGGCCGAGTGGCCGGACTTGGCCGGCGTGCGGCGACTTCGTGCCAAGGTGTCGCCGTCGGGAGTCCATCCGGCGGCCCTGGACCGCGTCGCGGCGGCGGGACTACCGGTCATTCTCGACTTCAACGCGACCGCGACCGACGCGTCGCAGGTTCACGCCGTTATCGCGCGCGTGGCGAGCCACCTCGACGTGGTCGCCATCGAGCAGCCCTTTCGTGTGGGCAATCTGGTTGACACCGCGGCACTGGCGCGCGAGATCGAACCGCTGATGTCGCTCGACGAAGGGGTCCGCTCTCTCGTTGACGTTGAGCAGATCGCGCGCTACGAAGCCGCACGCCTGCTGTGTGTCAAACCGGCGCGCGTCGGTGGACTCGCCAACGCGCGTGCCGTGATCGCCAAGGCGCGCGAACGGGGAATGCGGGTCTACCTCGGGGGATTCTTTGAATCACCGTACGCCCGTCACGTGCACCGGCTGCTCGCCCAGCACTGCGACGTCGAGGCCAGTGACGTGGCGCCCGTCGCGACGCGCGGTACGCCGCTCGCGCTCGTCAAAAGTGACGTTGGCCTGGGCTGGGAACTCAACGAAGACGTCCTCGAAGTCTCGACAACGCGGCTCCGGTGTCGCGCGAGCGAGCCGTAGAATTCGCTCATGGGGTCACGAATGCTCAAGCGTCGTCTAGACGACGTCCAACGCCAATTAGGCGTGGCCCGCGAGAGCCTGCACGTACTGGAAGAACAAGTCGCGGTGTGGAATGACGCGCTCGACGACGCGCGAATTCGTTCCCTCGTTTCCGAGACGCCCCTGCAAACGAGAGAATACGATGACCTGGCGCGTCACGTCCAAGCCGCGAATAAAGAGATGGAGCGACGCTCACGCGAAGTTCGCGATTTAGTCTCGGCCCGTGATGAACTGCTGCGAGAGTGGACCCCGAAGGATGAACATGGATAAGCGCGTGGTGATCGCCGATGACGAATCGATAATTCGACTCGATCTCAAAGAGATACTTGAAGGCGATGGCTACCTCGTGGTGGGTGAAGCCGCACGTGGCGACGACGCGCTGGCGATGATTCGTGATCACCAACCGGATTTGGCGTTGCTCGACGTCAAGATGCCGGGACTCGACGGCATTGAGGTGGCGCACGCCGTCAAGGGGTCGAACACCCGCGTCGTACTGCTCACCGCCTTTAGTCAACGGTCGTTGATCGAGAGCGCGCGCGACGCCGGCGTCGTGGCCTACCTCGTCAAGCCCTTTCGTTCGAGCGAAATTTTGCCCAAACTGGCGTCAATCTTGAATCCGTCGCCGGTGGGCGAGGTTCACCACGCCGACGCGCCGCACGTCGAGGACAAGATCGAAACGCGCGAGATCGTCCAGCGGGCGAAGGAACAGTTGATGCGCGAACGCGGTCTCGACGAGCCGTCGGCCTTCGAGGTCATCCAACAGTCGGCGATGCGAGCACGGATACGAATGCGCGATGTGGCCCAGCAAATCTTGCGAGGCGAGTTCGCGGGTGACTAACCCGGAGGAAGGCCCTCTCGTCCTCCTCGACGGAATGTCGCTGGCCTTTCGCGCCTACTTCGCGCTGTCCCCCGATATCAAGACGTCGTCGGGACTCGCGACGAACGCGCTGCACGGCTTCGCCTCAATGCTGATATCGCTCGTGAAGTCACAACAGCCCCGCGCGCTGGCCGTGGCCTTCGACCTACCCGGTGGCACCTTTCGCGACGCGATGACCGAGGACTACAAGGGCGGGCGCGCCGAAACGCCAGCCGACCTCGAGCCCCAATTCGATTTGATTCGCACGATGTGCGAAACGCTCGCGATTCCGGTGCTCGGAGTCGAAGGCTTCGAGGCGGACGACGTTTTAGCGACGCTCGCGACCTGGGCGCGCGATCAACAGATTCCCGTCATCGTCGTGACGGGTGACCGCGACACCTTTCAGTTAGTGCAAGACCCCTACGTGCGCGTGCTCTACAACCGTCGAGGGGTTTCGGACTATTCGCTCTACGACGAGGCCGGCATTTTCGAGCGCTGCGGTATCGAGGCCGCGCGCTATCCGCTACTCGCGGCATTGCGCGGCGACGCCTCGGACAACCTGCCCGGGGTGCCCGGGGTGGGGGAGAAGACCGCGGCCAAACTTTTTGCGCAGTACGCCAATCTCGACGAGCTCTACGCGCACCTCGAAGATCTGACCCCCAAGCTTCGAGAAAACCTCGCGAACTTCGAGGTGCGCGCTCGCAACAACGAGAAGGTGATGCGCCTGGTGCGCGACGTGCCGCTCGACTTCAAGCTCGAGGACCTGACCCTGGGCGGGTGGGATCGCGCTGCGGTGCACGCCTTCTTCGAACGCTTCGAGATGAATTCGGTGCGTGGACGTGTCGATCGCCTGATGAGTGAGGGCCTGTTGGGTGCGCCGAGCACCGCCCTTTCCGTTCAGGCGCCGTCGGTGGAAAAGGTGCGTCCCGCCGCGCCCGTCACGACGCTCGCGACGCTGGCGTCGGTCCTCGCGGCCCCCTCGCCGACCTTGGCGTTGGCGGGTGATCGCGTCGCGGTCTACGACCTCGCCTCCGGGGCGCTCGCGTTGGCGGACGTCGCGGAACTCTTCGCGAGCGTTGGCGACGTGGCGCTCGGCGGTCACGACGTGAAGACGTTGTATCGACGGGCTGAGGAACTTGGGGTACGTCTTGCCGACCCGGCCGACGACACCGCCATTATGGCCTTCCTGGTTGATCCGGTCAGTGGGCACTACGAACTCAGCGCGGTCGTAGAGCGCTTCCTCGGTGAGAGTCTCTCCGACGACGCGCCCTCGCTATTTGGGGGTTCGAATGATGAGACGTTGGCCCGCGACGTGCAAGTGATTGCGCGACTTCGCCAAAAACTGCGCGAGGAGATCATCCAGTGGGAGCTCACGTTTATTTACGAGCAGGTCGAACTGCCACTGGTCGCCGTGCTCGGACGAATGGAGGCGCGAGGGATTCGCGTTGACGCGCAACTGCTACGCACGATCGCTGAGGAGTTCGCGAGCGAAGCGGCCTCCCTCGACGACGAGATTCAAACGATGGCGGGCCACCCCTTTAAGGTGAACTCACCCCAACAACTCCAGGTGGTGCTCTTCGAGGAGTTGGGTCTCACGCCCACGAAAAAGATCAAGTCCGGATTCTCCACCGACGCCAACAGCCTCGAAGCGATTGTTGGTGAGCACGACATCATCGCGAAGATCCTGCGCTACCGCGAAGTTGAAAAACTTCGTTCCACCTACGGCGCACCCCTGATTTCGACCATTGCACCCGACGGCCGCATTCACGCCTCCTTCAATCAAACCGTCGCGCGCACGGGGCGACTCTCGTCGGAGAGTCCCAATCTTCACAACATTCCGGTGCGATCGTTTGAGGGTCGTCGACTGCGCTACGCCTTCGTGCCGTCGCCCGGTTGGCTGCTCGCGGTGTCGGACTACAACCAGATCGAGTTGCGCATCTTGGCGCACCTCTCCCAGGATGAGGGCCTCTTACGCGCCTTCGAAGGACACCAGGATGTTCATCGCTCCATCGCGTCGTCGGTCTTTGGCGTACCCGTTGCGGCGGTGACGACGGAGCAGCGTGAACAGGCCAAGGCCGTGTCGTACGGACTGGCCTACGGCATGGAGGCCTTCGGACTGAGTCAGCGTCTCGGGATTCCGGTGAGCGAAGCGAAAGCCATTATGAATCGCTACTTCGAGGGCTTTCCAAGTCTGCGCGCCTACATGGAACGCACGATTGCCGAGATTCGTCGCGTGGGCTACTCGCGTACCGAGTTTGGTCGAATCCGTCCCTTTCCCGACCTCGTGACCGCCGTGGGTGCGCAGCGTCAGGCCGCGGAGCGCCAAGCAATGAACGCCGGCATTCAGGGTCTGGCCGCCGATATCTTCAAATCGGCGCTGGTACGTCTGGACCACGCGCTGAGCGAGGCGAGTCTCGAAGCGCGCCTGATCCTGCAGGTCCACGACGAGGTACTCGTCGAAGCGCCCCCTAAGGAACAAGACGAGGTCGGCGCAATCATTGTCGAGGCCCTGACCCACGCCGCAAATCTGCGCGTCCCACTCGAGGTGAGTCTCAATTGGGGCGCGAATTGGGCGGCCGCGAAGGGCTAAAAGCCCTTAGTGCTAAGGTTGTTCCCTGGGCCAACACCGGCGGCCCAGCCTCGTCGCCTAGTCAGACCCCGGTGTGGTCGCACGAAAGTAGTACGCATGTCGGACGGCACCAGCCTCCTCTCCTCCCAGCAAATGGGCACTTTTGACGCCGAAGGGAACTACGTTCCGCGCGTCGTCACCGAAGACAACTTGGTCGGGACCGACCTCGCCAGTCTCGTTGGTGACAGTGTCCTCGAGTTCGACGACGGTGACCTGGTCACCGGTACCGTGGTCAAGATCGACCACGACGAAGTCTTGCTCGACATCGGCTTTAAGTCCGAAGGCGTCATTCCTTCGCGTGAGCTCTCGATCCGTAACGACGTCGACCCCTCCGAAATTGTCTCGTTAGGCGAAAAGATCGAGTGCCTGGTTCTCATGAAAGAGGACAAGGAGGGGCGTCTCGTCCTGTCGAAGAAGCGCGCCCAGTACGAAAAGGCGTGGGCCAACATCGAAGAGCTCAAGAACCGCGACGAGGTCGTCAAGGGTGTCGTCATTGAGGTCGTCAAGGGTGGTCTCATCGTGGACATTGGTCTGCGCGGGTTCCTGCCGGCCTCCTTGGTGGAACTCCGCCGCGTGCGCGAGCTTCAGCCCTACATCGGCAAGACCGTCGAGGCCAAGATCATCGAACTCGACCGCAACCGCAACAACGTGGTCCTGTCGCGTCGCGCCTGGCTCGAAGAGACGCAAAAAGAACAGCGCGGCGACTTCCTCTCCAACCTCAAGCCGGGGGAGCGTCGTCACGGCGTTATCTCGAGCGTGGTCAACTTTGGTGCCTTCGTGGACCTGGGCGGAATGGACGGACTCATCCACGTTTCAGAACTCAGCTGGAAGCACATCGATCACCCGAGTCAGGTCGTCGCCGTCGGTGACGAGGTTGACGTCGAGGTCTTGGACGTCGATTTCTCGAAGGAGCGCATCTCGCTGTCGCTGAAGGCCACGCAGTCCGACCCGTGGCAGGTCTTCGCGGACAGCCACGCGGTGGGCCAGTTGGTCTACGGTCGCGTCACCAAGTTGGTGCCCTTCGGTGCGTTCATTCAAGTGGGCGAGGGCATCGAAGGTCTCGTCCACATCTCGGAAATGGCGGCACACCACGTCGAGTCACCCGAGCAGGTCGTTACGGCCGGCGAAGAACTTTGGGTCAAGATCATCGAACTCGACACGGCTCGACGTCGCATCAGCCTCTCGATCAAGCAGGCCGCTGACGGCGGTGAAGTGGCCGAGGAGTACCACGAGGCCTTCGGTTCGCACGCCTACGACGCGGACGGCAACTACATCGGTGGCGGGATCGAGCTCGGCGAGTTCACCCCCGAGACTGAGGCGCAGGCCGCTTGGGCCGAATACGCCACCGAGGTGACGCACAAGGCTGCCGACGGTGACGCTACGACCGACGCCACTGGCGTCACCGAAGCGCCGGTCGCGACCGAGTAGTTCGTTCCGATTGATTCGGACTAACCAGCGCAACAATCCCCGGCGTTTCGGCGCCGGGGATTGTTGCGTCTCGAGGGTCTGCCAAAGAATTCACGGCAGCGCAGTCGCGCGGTAGGGAATCGGACCTGACAGTCGGTCGTCGGTTTCGTCGTACCTCGTGAGTAGTTGAGCGGTCGCGCGCGGTGTCTTAGGATGCGCATCGACTGACGTCTTGAATCCGGACATCGTTAGGACGGTTTAGCCAATGCCTTCTTGCTTGGTGTGCGAAGAAGTCTCAGGGGTCGTTGAAGTGCCCGGTGGCTTTGTGAGGTCCGGGCCGCTCTCCGTCGCGTTCCACGTTCCTTCGTTAAACGAAGTAGACGTGTTCTTCGGCCACGTCTTAGTGGTGCCCAAGCGGCACGTGGCCGACTTCGCTGGTCTCACTCAGGAGGAAGCCTCTGAGATTGGAGTCGCCATAATGAAATGTTCGAATGCGTTGAAGGGAATCGGGGCCGAGCGTGTTTACGTGGCGACGGTAGGACACTCCTTAGAACACTTGCACGTGCACCTATTACCGAGGTGGCCAGAGACACCTCGCGAAGTTCCGTGGCACTCGGTAGACGATTGGGTTGGCGCGAGGCGTGCAAACTCGTCGAAAGCGTCGGACGTAGTCGTTCAATTGCGCGCCGTAATGGATCGGGATCCAAGTTCAGGGCAACTGCTCTAATCGGCGTGTTCCGCCGGACACGTGTTGTGTTCCTTGACGCCGCGCTCGGTCAAGTCGATTTCGCCGCGAATGTCAAACCGCGCTGGGGAGTGGCCCAAGCACAACCATTGACCTACCTCACAACGTCAAATTGAGTGTCGCGCGTCGATGTAACTCTTCAGCTAAAAAATTGGCACGAACCAATCAGGAGCAGCCCTAGCGACGCGCGAGCGTGCGCAACGGGTAGTGACAGGCCACCTGGTGGCCCGGCGCAATCTCTTGGAGCACCGGTTCCTCACTTGCGCACTTGTCGGTCGCGTTCGGGCAACGGGTCCGGAAGCGACAGCCACTGGGTGGATTGAGGGGACTCGGGGGCTCACCTTCCAAGACGTCACCGTGAATCGGTGAGTCGACG
>JANWIR010000061.1 GCA_025449805.1 Acidimicrobiales bacterium
CCGCGGTAGCGCTCGTCAAAGTCCATGTCGATGTCGGGCATCTGCTTACGACCCGGATTCAAGAAGCGCTCAAAAATGAGACCGTAACGAATCGGGTCCAAGTCCACGATGCGCAAGCAGTACGCGACGCAGCATCCCGCCGCGGATCCGCGTCCCGGTCCTACGCGAATACCCGTGTCACGCGCGTGGCGAATCAGATCCCAGACCACCAAGAAGTAGTCACTGAATCCCATGTTCGCGATGACGTCGAGTTCGTAGTCCAAGCGCTGGCGAACGTCCTCACGAAGTTCGCCGTAGCGCTCGAGCGCGCCCTGGTAGGTGAGGTCACGCAGGTAGCGATTCGCCCCTTCCTTACGCGTGAAAGTGGCGTAGGTCTCGGGCAGGGGGAACTCGGGCAGCGCGTCGTTATCGAAATTGATGGTGACGTTCGCGCGCTCGGCGATCAACAACGTGTTGTTACAGGCCTCGGGCACTTCGTGAAAGAGTCGGCGCATCTCGGCGGCCGACTTGAGATAGTGCTGGTCGCTCTCAAAACGGAACCGCTCGGTGTCGGCGACGCGCGAACCGGTGCCAATGCACAACAACGCGTCGTGCATCTCGTAGTCCTCGTGACGCACGTAGTGCAGGTCGTTGGTCGCCAACAGCGGCGCGTCCAGTTGACGCGCCAGCTCCAACAGCATCGGATTCGTACGTCGCTGCGCGGCCAAGCCGTGATCTTGGAGCTCAATGAAGAAGTTCTCTTTGCCAAAGATGCTCTGGAGTCGCCCACCGAGTTCGAGGGCCCTCTTTTGATCGTCCTGGAGTAGCGCCTGGAGCACCACGCCGCCCAGACAACCCGAGGTCGCGATCAACCCACCGTGAAAGCGCTCGAGTAGGTCCCAGTCGAGCCGGGGCTTGTAGTAGTAACCCTCGAGAAAGGCCAGTGACGACACTTCGCGAAGGTTTCGGTAGCCCTCGTCCGTTTCGGCCAGCAGCGTTAGGTGGTGATACAGCTTCTGGCCGCCTTCAGTGTCGCCACCGGTGTCGTCGATCTTTCCGCGGCGCGGCGGACGATCGAAGCGCGAGTTGGCCGCCATGTAGGCCTCGAGACCAAGGATGGGCGTGACGTCGTGTTTGCGACACGTCTCGTAGAAGTCGACGACGCCGTAGAGGTTGCCGTGGTCCGTGACACCGATCGCTCGTTGACCGTCAGCCTTTGCGGCGAGAACCATGTCTTCGATGCGCGCGGCGCCGTCGAGCATCGAGTACTCGGTGTGGTTGTGCAGATGAACGAACTCCTCAGCCACCGCGCACTCCTACTTTCACCGTCGCAAATTACAAGGTTGGGATTTCCACACTACCGTCGCCGGCTCGCGCGTTACCGAGCCCCAACGTCTCTAAAGGTACGTGCCCGAGCGCGGCTCGTGGGGACCCGGTTGCAGCGAGCGCTCCCGCATCTTTTCGAGTTGCGCGGCGGCCGCCGCCTGCTGGGCAAAGAGCGACGCTTGGATGCCGTGGAAGAGTCCTTCGAGCCATCCGACGAGTTGCGCCTGAGCCAGGCGTAACTCCGATTCCGACGGTACGTCGGCGCTAAAGGTCAGCGCCATACGCGAGAGCTCCTGGCCAAGATCGGGCGAGAGTGCTCCCGAAAGTTCACTCACCGACGTCTCGTAGATCTCGCGCAAACGGGCCCGACCCGCCTCGTCAAGGGGGGCGCTGCGCGCCTCTTCGAGCAGTGATTTCACCATCGACCCGATGCGCATCACCTTGGCCGGTTGGCTGATGTAGTCCGTAGGTTCGTCGTCCGGGCTCGGCTGGCTCTGACCTGGCGCGAGGACCTCGTCGGGATTCAGTGGTTCGTTCGTGGGGTCATTTTCTGGCACCCCTGCAGTGTGCCAGACGGGACGACGGACGCAACGCCAAAACGGGCCGCGGGCACGCTAGGGGCGTTAGTAGGCTGGCAGCGTGAGAGTCTCCACGCGGGGTGACTACGCCAGTCGGGCGCTACTGAGTCTGGCTCTGCGCGACAATTTTCACGTGCCAACGTCCGTACGTGACTTGGCCGAACGCACCGGTCTCCCCCAGCCCTACCTGGAGCAGATCTTGTTAAGTATGAAGGGCGTGGGCCTCGTGCGTTCCAAGCGTGGCGTTGGCGGCGGGTACGTCTTGGCCCGACCGGCCGAATCCATCACTTTGGCCGAAATCGTCGCGGCCGTGGACGGACCAATCTCCGCCGGTGATTTCGGCGAACCCCATCAAGACGGTGCCTGTGACCACGAGGGCCAGTGCGTCCTGCTCGGGGTCTGGGCCGACGTGGGCAATCACATGCGCGAGCACCTTTCGAGCTTCACGCTGGCCGATATGGTGGCCCAGGCTCGGGGCGTCAAGCCCGTGGCGCGAACGCACAGCGCGTAAGCGGTCCTTGCCAAAATCTTTACCTCGTGGTAAATTAGTAAGGCGTCCATAGGAGAAATCCCCGGCTTACGGCGCATCGACTTCGTACCCCCCACAAAGGAGATGCCAATGACTACCACCCCCCGTCGCTCCGCGGTGAACACCAACGACATGTTGGGCCTCTTGATGCGCGACCTCGACCGCTACCCCATGCCGAACTACGACGAGCAGGTGGAGTTGGCCAAGCGCGTCACCGCCGGCGACGAAGCCGCGAAGAAACAGATGGTGGCCGCCAACCTTCGCCTCGTCTTGCACTGGGCCCGCCGCTACCAGGACCGCGGCGTTGAAATGGTCGACCTGGTTCAAGAGGGTACGTTCGGTCTCCTGCGCGCCGTCGAAAAGTTTGACTGGGAGCGCGGATTTAAGTTTTCGACCTACGCGACGTGGTGGATCCGTCAGGCCCTCCAGCGCGCGGTTCAACAGCACGGACGAACGATTCGCATTCCCCTTGAAGTCGGCGAACAGCTCCAGCGCCTCGAGGCGACGTCCGCCGAGTTGACGTCAATCTTCGGCCGCAAGCCCACCGACGACGAACTCACCGAGGCGACCGGCATGACCAAGGCCGAACGAGAGAATCTCCAGAGTTTGCCGGGCGTCACCGCGAGCCTCGACCAGCCGGCGTCGTCCGACTCCGCGACGACGCTCGGTGACCTCGTGGCGCCGAGTCAACGTGACTGGGTGGGCGACATCGAGCAGACCATGATGGACAACCAGCTCCACGGCGCGCTCGAGCAGCTGAGCGATCTCCAGCGCGAAGTTATTTCGCACCGTTTCGGCCTGACCGGCGCAACACCGCTCTCGCTGCAGGCGACCGCGACGAAAATGGATATCGGCGTTCGCCGGGTCCGTCGCGCGGAAGAAGAGGCGCTGGCCATCTTGCGCCACGACGACGCGATCGTCGCGGCGCACGAAAACGTCTAGTCGACCTTAAGTTCCGCCACGAGCGGTGCGAGGTCAGCCGGCAGCGGCGCGTGCGTGCGTACGCGCTCACCCGAACGCGGATCATCGAAGGCCAACGTCGTCGAGTGCAAGAAGAATCGCTCCTCGTCGAGTCGCCGATCGCGACGGTGACCGTAACGAAGATCGTTGACGACGGGGTGACCAATGGTCGCCACGTGCACACGAATTTGGTGCGTGCGCCCCGTCTCTAATTTCAGTTCGAGCAGGGTGACCCGTTGGGGCTTTTCGAGGCGCCCAATTACCCGATAGCCCGTGCGCGCCGGTCGACCGTCGGCGCGCACCGTCATCAACGTCGGGGTGCGTGTCGAACGTCCGAGTGGCGCGTCCACCACGCCGCGATCCTCGGCCACGTGACCTTCCACCAGGCCGAGATACGTGCGCTCCATTGATCGATCGCGAAGCTGTGACGAAAGATTCACGAAACCCTCCGGTGTCGTGGCGACCACCAAGAGTCCGGACGTTCCCTTATCGAGACGGTGAACGATACCGGGTCGTTGGGGTTCACACAGCCCTTCACGACTGAGTTCGCGCAGGCGCGGGTAGCGCGCGAGCAGACCCGCAACCAGGGTCCCGTCGCGCTGACCAGCGCCCGGATGCACCACCTGGCCGGGCATCTTATTGACGACGACGAAGTCCCGCCCGTCGTGGACCACCTCAACCGGCACGTTCGCGTCCGCGGCGACTTCGCCGTTGTCCGGCGCCGGCAGTTGCGCTTGCAGGTGCTGGCCCTCGCTGAGGACGACGGAGGCCTTGGTGACGACTCGTCCGTCGAGAAGTACCACGCCACTGCCGATCACGGCGTTCGCGTCAGCCCTGGAAAGGCCCGTGAGCATCGACAGCGCCCTATCAACGCGGACGTCCGCGAGCGCCCCAGGAATTACGAGGTCGAGGACGTTGCCGTCAAAGGCGTCAAAGTTGGACGTACTCACGACGCTCCCTTCGGCGCCGCGAGCCACGTGGCCACGAGCGCCGTCACGACACCGACCGTGATTGCCGCGTCGGCGAGGTTGAAAACGGGAAACGAACCAACGGCGACGAAATCCGTGACGCGAGGGGGTGCGGCGCTCACGCGGTCTACGAGGTTGCCCAGGCCCCCGCCCAGCACCAAGCCAAAACCCACTCGACTCGCCGTACTCTTGGCGCGCCACGCGAAGTACCCCACCACCACTAACACCAGCGCGGTCACGACGGCCGTCCAACGAGGACCCGACGAGTTCAGCGAAAACGAGATTCCCGAGTTGTATCGCAATCGCCACCACCACGGACCCACCACGTGGCGCGCGTGCGCGGCCAAGTCGTGACGCGCCCAATCTTTGGACACGAGATCACCGAGCGTGGTCGCGAGCGCCACGCCGCTCAAGAGGAGAACGTCGCGTCCGCCTAGACGTTGGCGCGACACGAGACGCACGTAAAGACCGGCACTTGCGCCTGGAGTCGGGCGCGGGAGATCGGCTCAAAGCACTCGTCACAGCGTCCGTAGCTCCCGTCGTCCACGCGCCCCAGGGCCACGTCGATTTCGTCGACCTTCAGCCGCAGCATCGACGCGAACTCCTTCAGCTGATCTCGCTGAATGTCCGACGCCACGCTCGAACCGTCTTCGTCGTCGTACTCCAAACGTTCACGGTCGACCAACATCTCGTTGGCCTCGGACTCACTCTGGTCAATCTGCGCCTGCGTCGCGGCGCGCGCCTCGAGCAAAAGACCACGAAGTTCCTCGAGAAATTCCGCATCATCGGCGTAGGGCTTCGAGTGCATCTTGCGCTCGAGTGCTTCGACGCGCTTACGCTCTTCGGCCTCCCGGCGCTCTTGACGCTTGCGTTCTTCGGCGTCGCGGCGCTCAATCTCGCGCTGCTTGCGCAACTTCTCGGCCTCGACGGCCTTACGCTTCGCCTCAATTTCGCGTTGTTTCTTAGCCTCTGCGGCGGCCTTCTCGCGTGCCTTGCGCTGAACTTCTCGTTCTTTCGCGGCTTGGCGGGCCTTGGCCTCGCGTTCCTTCAGTGCCTTCGCGGCGGCGGCGGCCTTGGCGCGCTCCAGAACGGCCTTTTCTCGGGCGGCGGCCTTCGCCTTGGCCTCGCGTTCCTTCAGTGCCTTCGCAGCGGCGGCTTCCTTCGCCTTTTGCGCGGCGCGGCGCTCGGACTCTTTCGCCTTGGCCTCGCGTTCCTTCAGTGCCTTCGCGGCGGCGGCTTCCTTTGCCTTTTGCGCGCTGGTCTTGCTGTTCGTCGACGTCTTTGACGACGTCTTAACGGCGGCGCTCTTCTTCACGGGCGCCTTCGCCGATGTCTTGGCCGGTGCCTTCTTCGCGACGGCCTTCTTGACCGGCGTCGCCTTCGCGGTCGTGCTCTTCTTTACGGGCGACTTGGCCGGTGCCTTCTTCGCTACCGCCTTCTTGGCCGGCGTGGCCTTCTTCGTCGATTTAGCGTTCGCCGCCATTGTGAGCTCCTTCGCGCTGCCCTAAACAAGTGCCTGCCGACGTTACCAGTCGGCGACGGGCCTACGAACGTTCGTCGCGCGGACTTTGATCGAAGTTCAGTACTTGACCAATGGTGGGCGCCGGGGCCGGTGGCGGGGCCGGTGGCGGCGTCTGGCGCAGTGCCGTGACCGGAGCCGACGGGGACGCCGGGGCGAGGGCGGGCGTCGTCGTTGCTGGTTCGGGGGCGTTCTCGCGAGCCAGCTTCGGCGAATTTCCGACCTGCAGTGACGACTCGACCCAGCGGGTGAACTCCGTGAGCCAACCACCCAGTCGCGTCCGCTCCGCTTCGAGTTGACGCGCGAGCGTATCGACGTCCTCACTCAAACGCTGCTTGAGTCCGTTCAGACGATTGACTTCGTCTTCCGCGCGCGAGCGAGCCTCCGCGACGATCTCACGCGCGCGCTCTTGCGCCGCCGTCGTCAGTTCCCTGGCCTTGGCCTGCGCCTCTTGTTGCGCCGATTCGATGAACTGTTGAGCCATCGCGATCATGGACGTCACCTGTTCGGCGCCCCCGCCGGCGACACGTGCGGGCGCGACCGGGGCCGCCGCGGGTGCGGATGGCGCGGGGGCTGGCGCCGGGCCGCGCGCGTCGAGCTGCGCGATGCGTTCCGAGGCTTGGCGAAGTTGTTGGCGCTGTTGTTGCACCAAATCTTTGAGTTGACGGGTCTCGACCGCGAGTCGCTCCAAAAAGTCGTCGACTTCGTCAACGTTGTAACCCTTGAGGCCAACTTTAAAGGCCACTGTTTCGATCGCGTCTAAAGCTGACGAGGCGTGCTCAGTGCTGTCCATGGAGCCACCCTATCGCTCGGACCTTTGGTGGATTTGGATTCGTCGACCTAGATCAAACTGTTAATGACTTGGAGCAGAATGATCGCGACGAGGACCGACAGGTCGATACCAACGCCACCGAAGTTGGGGCGTGGCAGTATCTGACGCAACGGCAGCAACACCGGTTCGGTCACGCGCGCGAGCACGCGCTTGACGGTGCCGAGGCCACCTTGTGAGCTCGGGAACCAACTCAGCAACGCCGCGATGATGAGTACCCAGATATAGAGGCTGATCAGCCCGTGGACCAGGGTCATGCCTGTTCGAACCCGGCGTAATCGCCGCTACGCATACGCTCTTTCACGTCGGGACCGACGTAGAGGCCCTGTGGTGAGATGAGGTAGACCCCGCGCAGTAGTGGCTCGATGCGGGCGTTGAGCGCGTAGGCGGTGCCGGCGGTGAAGTCCACCAGTCGTCGCGCCAACGCCTGTTCGACGCCGAGCGTGGTTAAGACTACGGCGCGGTTCCCGCGCAGGTGATCAGTGATGCGACGAGAGTCGTCGTAGGCCTGCGGCGTTACAACGACAAGATCGCGCTCGGAGGAGAACGACGAGACGGTGCGCGCGCCCACGGGCGTCGACGCAACCCGCGGAACGGGATTCGAGCTCACCGGGCGCAGCGCACTCGGGGCCGACGTCGCGGGGGCCACGGGGCGAAGCGAGGGACCCGAGGACGGCGTGGTGGGAAAGGTCCGCACGGGCGCCGGGGCCGGGGCCGCGACGTGCGCGCCCCACTCGGGCTCGTCGGCGAGCGATTCACTAAAGGGTCGGGGGGCGTTCGAGGGTCCGTACTCCCCGTACTCGTCTTCTACGAGCCCTAAGAAGCCCAGGAAGCCCCGCATTCGTTCTTTCATGCTGTGTTCTCCTTGTGGCCATTGCGCCCGGACCCATGTTAGGCCAGTGCGTCAGGCGTTTACTCGAGGTCCAAAGAGGGCCCGTCCTAGGCGAACTTCGGTCGAGCCGGCGCGGCAGGCCGCTTCGAGGTCGTCACTCATGCCCATCGAGCGCTCGCGAACGCCCAGTTCGTCCGCCAGCGCCGAGGTCGCGGTGAAGGCGATGGCCGCGGCCTCCGGCAAGGGCGGCGCGACCGTCATGAGGGCGCGAACCTCGAGTCCCTCTTCGCGCGCCAGAGCGACCAGGGTCGGCACGTCACGAGGATCGGCACCGTTGCGCGTCGCGAACGACGTGAAGTCGACCTGTACGTCAATCGTCGCCGCGGGCCGAAGTCGGGCAATCTTGAGTATCTCCTTGGCCCGCGACACCCCGCACAGGACGTCGGCGCACTGGAGGGCGCGAGCAATCTTGTTCGACTGCAGCGCGCCCAAGTAGTGCCAGCGCACGTCGGCCGTCACCAGCGGACGCTTCGCGCACAGTTCGTCCACGTAGTTCTCACCCACGCTCGTGAGCCCTAGGGCCGCCGCCACGTCGACGTGCGACGCGTCGAAGGTCTTCGTGACCGCGACGACGCGAATGGTGGCCGGATCAACGCCCGTCGCGGCAATGCGCGCGCGTACGTCGTAGAGGTTGGCCGCGACGCGCGCGCGCAGTGCCGAGTTATCGAAGGAAGCTGGGGAGGTCGTCATCGCCGCCGACGTCAAAGAAGTCGTCGCCGGTGGCCGTCGTCGTGAACACGTCGCTCTTGGGCCCTTCGGTCATGACCGGATGGGCCACGGTCGACGGCGCGGGCTTAGCGTTTTGGTCAAAACCCGCCGCGATCACGGTCACGCGAACGGCCTCACCAATGGTTTCGTCAATGACGCTGCCGAAGATGATGTTGGCGTCGGGGTGCGCGACCGAATGGATGATCTCCGCCGCCTGGGTGACCTCGCTCAAGGTCACGCCCGGTCCGCCCACGATGTTCATCAAAATGCCTCGCGCACCGTCAATCGACGCTTCCAAGAGTGGCGAAGTAATCGCCGCGCGCGCGGCGTTCACGGCCCGGCCCTCGCCCGTCGACGTACCGACACCCATAATCGCGGTGCCCGCGTTGCGCATAACGGTGTTGACGTCGGCAAAGTCAGTATTAATGAGTCCCGGGACGGTGATCAAGTCCGTGACCCCTCGAACGGCCGACAGCAACACGTCGTCGGCGATCTTGAAGGCGTCGAGCATCGAGGTATCGGCCGCCGTCACCGACAGGAGTCGGTCGTTCGGAATAACGATCAGCGTGTCCACCTTGTCACGAAGTGCCTGAATGCCCTTCTCCGCCTGGTTCGCTCGAGTGCGCCCTTCGAAAGCGAAGGGCCGGGTCACGACGCCAATCGTCAAAATGCCCATCGAGCGCGCAATCTCCGCCACGACCGGCGCCGCGCCGGTACCCGTACCGCCGCCCTCACCAGCCGTAATAAAGACCATGTCGGTGTCCTTCAGTGCCTCTTCGATCTCGGCGCGGTGGTCCTCGGCGGCCTGACGACCAATCTCGGGGTCCGACCCTGCGCCAAGTCCTCGGGTCAACTGTCGACCGATATCAATCTTGAGGTCCGCCTCGGAGAGCAACAACGCCTGGGCGTCGGTGTTGGCCGCGATGAATTCGATGTTGCGCAGGCCCGCCGAGACCATTCGATTCACGGCGTTGACGCCACCACCCCCCACGCCAATCACCTTGATAATGGCGTGATAGTTGGTCTGATTGAGACTCATGGGCTCCCCTTGGCTTAACTCTTCTATTGTGGCACCGCTTGAATGGGTCCACGCTGAGGCGAACAGTCTTTGAAGGCTAGTCAGCCCCTCTTACGTGGTCAAATGCCTTGTCACGACGGGGGCGGACCCGTGACCGCCAGCTCGTCGGGAACCGTCACGTCCACGACGTCACCGGGTCCCAGGGTACTGTGGGCAATCACCGAGGCCACGGCGACAAACTTGGCGTGCAGGTTGGTCGCCGGTCCGAGTACGAAGGTAACGGGTGTCGTCATTTTGAGTGACACGTTGCCCTTCGTGTCTTCGCTAATGACCGACACCTGGGCCGCGAACGCCCGCGGCAGTTGACTCGCGACGTAGGCGCTCGCGAGGGCCGCCTTCGCGTAGGGCCACGGCGTCACGACACCGGTATAACGCAACGTCGGAAGATTCACGTTTAAGGGGGCGACGCCGAGTTCGCGTCCCCGAGGTGACACGTACTCCAACACGTGGCCACTCTTAAAGGCCACCGCCACCGGTGACGTCTCGCTCACCGTCACCACCACGGAGTTCGGCCAACGCTTCTGCAGCGTCACGTGGTCGATCCACGCAAAACGCTCCAGTCGCGACCGGACTTGGTGGACGTTCAGCCACCACATGGAAGGTCGCGTGTCAAGTCCACTCACGCGCAAGACCGCAGAACGAGATTCGTGACGAAGGCCAATAATCGTGACGTGCTGGACACGAAACAGGGGCTGCTGGAGTAGCCAGCGCGCACCGACGCCAAGACTGGCGAGAACCAACAAGGACGCGGCGGTGATCCACAGGACCCGGCGTCGGCGCGAGGGAACACGCGTGGTACGCGCGTTGTCACGTGTTGTTGCGCGACGCCGCGGCGAATTGGTCGCGCGCGTGGACTGGGTGGACGCGCGCGACTTTTTGCCCGAGGCCCTCGAGGGACGAGCGACGTCACTCGCCCGACGGCGACTCACGAGACCCCCTCGAAACCAATCAGGCGATTCTCTCGCTCGAGCTCGACACCGGTCGCCTCGAAGACGCGCTGGCGAACGATGTCCATGAGTTCGAACACGTCGTGCGCACGTCCGTCCGGGTCAGCCTGAATGAAGTTGGCGTGCTTTTCGCTCACCATGGCGCTGCGCCACCGCAGTCCCTTAGCGCCGACACTCTCGATCAGACGCGCGGCGGCGTCACCGGGCGGATTGCGAAACACACTGCCGGCGTTTTGTCCCCCGGGCTGATGTTCGCGACGCCATCGCACGATTTCCGCGAGGCGTTCCTTCGCCGGACCACGGTCACCAAATTCGAGCGCCAGTCGCGCCTCGAGTACGAGGTCACCGTCGCGCACCGCGCTCGTGCGATAGCCCAACGCCAGTTCACTCGCCGCCACCACGGCAATGGTGCCCGCGCGCCAGCGTCGAACGTCGAGCAGGTGGTGCGCCAGATCCGAACCGTGACCGCCCGCGTTCATCGCCACCGCCCCGCCGAGCGTTCCCGGCACGCCGACCGCCCATTCGAAGCCCACGACGCCCTCACTCGCTAGTCGTCGCGCGGCGCTGGGCAGCGCCATACCCCCACCGAGCGTCACCGTCGGCGTTCCCGCCACGCGCGTCCAGTGAAGTTGCGCGAAGTCCCCCTCGAGCACGACCGCGACCACGTCGTGGAGACCATCGTTGACCAAGAGATTGGATCCATTGCCGACCGCGATGAAGGGCCGCGTCAACGACGCCAGCGCGTTGCTCACCTGTTCGAGGTCCGCCTCGGTACGCAGCGTCACCAGCGCGCGAACGCTGCCACCCACTCGATAGGTCGTGCGGGGTCCGAGCGCCGCGTCAAAGGCCACGAGTGACGCGTCGATCTCGTAGAACGCGTCAAGATTCATCACGGCCGCACCAGGTGATCGAGCACCGATCCCACGTCACCCGCGCCGAGTATCAAAACCACGTCCACGTCACCGTAGGGCGCCAGGGCGTCGGGGACGTTGGCCAACGCACCGACGTACGTCATGGGCGCGTCGGGGTGTGCGTCACGCGCGGCGCGCACGATGACCTCGCCGGTGACGTGGTCGGGGTTCGCCTCACCCGCGTCGTAGAGATCGGTCACCAACACGCGCGTCGCGTCGTCGAAGCAGTTCGCGAAATCCGCCGCCAGTGCGACGGTCCGCGAGACGCGATGGGGCTGAAAGATGACGAGCGGCCGTTCGTAGCCCACGGCCCGCGTAGCGCGCAGCGTGGCGGCAATCTCGCCGGGCAGGTGGGCGTAGTCCTCGTAGACGTCCGCGTTGCCCCAGCGGCCCCGATACTGAAAACGTCGCGGAGCGCCGCGAAACGCGCCGAGTCCGGTCGTAATCGCGTCCGCCTCCACACCCCAGGCGCGCGCGAGCACCGCGACCACGGCGGCGTTGGCCACGTTGTGCGCCCCCGTCACCGCCAGGCGCAGATCTATCGCCTCGCTCGGGCCCACGAGAGAAAAGGTGGCGCCGCGTCGTTCGAGGTGAACGTCGCGCACCAACCACTGGGCGCTACGGGTGCCCACCGTGGTCATCGCGGGGATTTCTCGCGCCAGTCGCGCGACGCGGTCGTCGTCGACCCAACCCACGACCGGACCTCGCGTCCGCCGGGCGAGTGCCGCGAAGGCCCCCTCGAGCGCGGCTAGCGACCCGTAGTGATCGAGGTGGTCGGCCTCAATATTCAACACCCCGAGGGCGGCGGGCGTCACGGTCGCGAACGTCCCGTAGCTCTCATCGACCTCCACGATGAGCGCCTCGTGGCCCCAATGACCATTGGCCCCCACACCGAGGACGTCCGCGCCAACCAACCAACCGACGTCGCGGCGCGCGGCGCGCGCGACGTGGACGAACATCGAGGTGGACGTGGTTTTGCCGTGAGTGCCACAGAGCCCGACCACCGGCGCGAGGTCCCCCAGTTGTCCAAAGAGTTCGGCGCGAGCGAGCAGTCGCGCACCGCCCGCGCGCGCGGCGGCCAATTCGGGGTCGTCATCACGCACCGCCGGTGACCACAGCACCAATTCCGCCGCCGCGGCGGCGGCGACGTCGGGGCCCACGACGACGTTGGCGCCGAGCGCGCGCAGTTGGGTTAAGCGCTCGGCGTCGTGTTGGTCGCTACCGCTCACGACCGCCCCGCGCTCGAGGAGTAGTCGCGCGACGGCGCTCATGCCCGCGCCCCCGACGCCCACGACGTGCACCCGACGCGCGTCGCGAAGTTCCGTCACGACGCCACGTCCGCGATGACGCGCGCAATGGCCTCGGCCGCGCGCGGTCGGGCCAGCCTCGCTGCCGCCGCACTCATCGCCGCCAGGCGCTTCCGGTCCAGCAAGGGTTCGAGGTGCGCCGCCAACGTCGCGCCCGTGCACTGCGCGTCGGGCAACACGACCGCGGCGCCCGCCTCGCTCATGCGTCGCGCGTTGTGACCCTGGTGATCACCGGGCGCGCCCGGTAGTGGGACCAACAGCGATGGGATCGCGAGCGCGGTCAGTTCACCGACCGTAATGGCCCCGGCGCGGCACACCGCGACGTCGGCCACCGCCCACAGCGTGGTCATGTCGGCGAAATCTTCAATCCGGTAGTCAAGCCCCGCGAGCTCGGGTGTCGCCGCACGCACCTCGTCAAAGTCGCGTCGACCCGTGACGTGCACCAACGTCACGTCAGCGCGCGTCGACCAACGTCGCGCGAGATCACTGACGGCGCGATTAACCCGCGTCGATCCGAGGGAGCCCGTCATGACGACGACGACCCAACGACCATCGGCAATGGGTGGCGTGACGCGAGACTTCGCCCGAGCGCGCGACGGGTCGTCACGCTCCAGGGCTTCAATCGACGCGCGAAGCGGCGTACCCGTCACGCGTACGCCGGGCGCGTCCTCACCAAAGGCCACGCACGTCGCGGCGGCGAAGCGCGCGAACAGTCGATGCACCGCGCCCGGGACCGCGTCGAAATTGACCAAGACCAACGGCACGCGCCAGAACACCGCGGCGGCGTCCACGGCGAACGCGGCGTACCCACCCACCGAGACGACCGCCGAGGGACGCCACTTCTTTAAGCTCGCCACCGCGCGTATTAGGGCGGTGACCAGGCCCACCACGGCGGCCGCGTTGGCCGCCAGGTCGTGGGGGCGCAGTGACCGGCGAAGGCCACGCCCCGGCAACGTCGTGAGGGGAATCGCGCCGTCGCCAAGGAGTCGGCGGTCTTGTCCGTGCGCGCTGCCGACGTAGCGCAGCTCGTCAGGCGTCCAGCCGCGCGCTTCGAGTTGCTCCGCGATTGCCTGCATCGGAAAGACGTGCCCTCCGGTGCCGCCGCCGGTAATGACGACGGTTCGCGCCACTAGTACTCCCGGCGAGTGGGCCGCGGAGGCGCGTAGGCGTTAACAACCTCGCGCCGGGGTCGCGGTCGCGGGCGTTCCATGGTTTCGCGAAAGTTGGTCAGGCGATACTCGCGAATCGTTAGGTCGGGACTTCGACTCTGGTCGTGGGCCACGTTGTAGAGCAGACCCACCGCCGCGAGTTCGCTGATGAGAGCCGTCCCGCCGTAGGAGAAGAAGGGTAAGGGAATGCCCGTCACCGCCCACCACCCCACGACCGAGGCGATATTGATGAGCGCCTCCACCGTGATCCAGGTCGCGATGCCGACCGCGACCAGTCGATAGACGTGATTGCTGCAGCGCCGCGCAATGGCGAGCGCCGCGAAGAGGAACGCCACGAACAGCGCCAACACCACCATCGCGCCAATAAAACCCAACTCCTCACCAAAGATCGTGAAGATGAAGTCGGTGTGGGGATTGGGCAAGATGCCCCACTTCGCTCGACTGTGTCCCAGTCCGAGTCCGGTCAGACCACCCGAGCCCAGACCAATGCGCGACTGCATGAGTTGATAGCCCGCGCCCTGGAGGTCACTGTTGGGATGCAGGAACGTAAAAAATCGACGCGCGGAGTAGGGCTTCGCCAACATGTAGCACACCATGGAAACGACGCCGAGACCGACGACGCGGGTGAGCAGGTACCGCGACAGTCCCGCGACGGCCAAAATGGCAACGGCGATAATTAGTACGACCGAGGACGTACCAATGTCGGGTTCGAGAACAATCAGCCCCGCGCCCACCCAGACCGGCGCCGTCCAAACGGCCAATTGACGCCAATTATTCAATTCGTCGTGATGATGCTGCACGAGCCAGGCGAGGAATAAGACGGTGAATAGTTTGAAGATCTCCGAAGGCTGGAGGAAAATAAGGCGCAGGTTCAGCCAACGCTTACCACCGTTCGCGCTCACCCCGACCACCATCACCGCCGCCAACAGCGCGAGTCCCGTCACAACGAGCGCGGGCGCGCGACGCACGAGTGGCTCAAGACGAACTCTCGCGGCGACGTAAAACGCGAAAGCCCCGAGCGTCAGGTAGGCGAGATCGTGCACGATGATCGAGACCGACGACGCGCCATTCGCCGCGGACTGCCCCTCACTCGCCGAGGCGACGGCCACGGTGCCCAGCGCAACTAACAGCCCCGTCACGATAAGTAGCGCGCGCCCCTGGGCGTTGCCACGAGGAAAGGCATGAAAGAGCCCGCGTGCTTCACGCGTGGACGCCATCACACCACCTTCGCGATCTTCAAAAAGTCACCGTAGAAGATGCCCAATCCCAACGCGGCGAGCAGACCGGCCAAGATCCAGAATCGGATAATGACGGTCGTTTCGGGCCAGCCGCGCAACTCAAAGTGGTGATGGAAGGGCGCCATTCGAAAGATGCGCCGACCGAAGAGCCGAAAACTCAACACCTGCAAAATCACCGACGCCGTCTCAGCAACGAAGAGGCCACCAATCACCACGAGCAAGAGGTCGAGGTTCATCAGTAACGACACCGCGGCGAGCGCGGAGCCGATGGCCAACGAACCGGTGTCACCCATGATGATCTTGGCCGGCGCCGCATTCCACCAAAGGAAACCGAGACACGCCCCCACCAACGCGACGGCCACGAGTCCAAGGTCTAAGGCCGCGTGCAACTGGTAGATCGAATAGTGACGAAACTGCCAGTAACCAATTATCGACAACACGCCGAAGCAAAAAGTCGCCGAACCCGCCGCGAGTCCATCCAGGCCGTCGGTGAGGTTGACGGCGTTGGAGGTGGCAATGACGACAAAAACCGCCAGAATCATCCAGCCGCTGGCCGTCAGATTCCAGCCCGGCAGGGTCAAACGGGTGAAGGAAAGCCGCGTCGAGGTGTGAACCCAGTCGATGGACAAAACCGCGAAAACCGCCGCAATCGCGAACTGCCCCGCGAACTTGCCGCGCTTATTGAGACCCAGGTTGCGGGCATTACGAATGGCGAGCAGATCGTCCACGAAGCCGAGCAGTCCTGAGGCGAGCGTCACCGACATGGCGAGCACGCCGGCGCGCGTGATCGTGATGGACGTTCCGACGTGGCCCATGAGGTAACCCAGGAGCGCACCGAGCATGATGACGACCCCACCCATGGTGGGTGTGCCGGCCTTGTGCAGGTGCGTCGACGGTCCGTCTTCACGAATCTGTTGGCCGTAGGAGCGGCGACGGAGATAGCGAATCCAGAGAGGCGTGACGAAGAGCGAGAACAAAAACCCGACGCCGCCCGCTTCCATCAGACTCAACATGAGAACGTCACTTTAAATTCTCCCGCGCTACCACTCGATCATCGAAGGGCGTGCTCATCTGGCCAATGGTTTGGGTGGTCTCGTGACCCTTACCCGCGATAACGACCACGTCGCCCGCCACCGCCAGTTCAATCGCGAGCTCAATAGCTCGGCGACGATCTGGCTCGCGCCGCACGTCTCGACCTTCGAGCACCCCTTCAAGTACGTCGTCAATGATGGCATCTGGTGACTCGGAACGAGGGTTATCCGAGGTCACGACGGTGACGTCGGAAAGGAGTGAGGCCACGGCCCCCATTTCGGGACGCTTCGTGCGATCGCGATCGCCACCGCAGCCAAAGACGGTCAGTACTCGACTCTTAGGCGCCAGCGACCGAACGTCCTCGAGAAGTCGGCGCAACCCGTCGGGCGTGTGCGCGTAATCGACGACCACCGTGACGGAAGGGCCGCGGAGCACGTTGAACCGTCCATCAACGGGGTTCACGTCGCCCATTGCCTGGGCCACGAGTGCGTCGGGCGCTCCCAACGCACTCATAATCGTCATCGCGACCAGTGCGTTGTCGACGTTGTAAGAACCGAGCAACTTGGTGTTCACGAGGTGGCCACGCCAAAAGAAAGTCGTGCCGGACAGCGCCAGGGCAACGTCACGCGCGTCGTTGCGCGACACCGGTGTGACGGGCAGTTCGGTCAGTGCCGCGAGACGCTCACCGTACTCATCGTCGATCCAGATCACCGCGCGTTGGGCAAATTCGACGTGAAAGAGTGACGCCTTCGCGGCGAAATATCGCTCCATGGTGCCGTGGTAGTCGAGGTGGTCGTGACTGAGATTCGTAAACGCCACGACTTGAAAGCGCAACCCCTCGACGCGTCGCTGATCGAGCGCGTGGCTCGAAACCTCGAGGGCCACGACCGCGTGACGGTTCGCCGGGTCAAATTCGTCGACGAGTTTGGCGAGCGTGCGGAAGAGTTCGGGTGGGGCTGGCGTGGTTCGCTCATTGGTCAACGTGCCGATCGTCGCGGCGTTCCACGACAGCGCCCGCGCCAACTGCGCGACCATCGTGGTCACACTCGTCTTGCCGTTCGTGCCGGTAACCCCGACGAGACGAGCCTTGGTTTCGGGGTGACCAACAATGGTTGCCGACACGTGTGACAAGAGCGCGTGTAGTTGCGAGCCAGGTACGGTGACGACCGGTACGCCCACGTTCACGTGCGTGCTCGCTACCACGCAACTCGCGCCGCGCGCCACCGCGTCGCGCGCGTAATCGAGTCCGTCGTGCGACGCGCCCGGTAGGGCGACGAACAGGGAACCCGCTGCACAGCGTCGCGAGTCATTTTGGACATTGGTAATTTCGATACTCGACGTCGCGACATCCATCGTGCAGTCGTCGAGGAGGTCGCCCAGTTGCATCACGTCACGTCCGAGGCAATTGACGCGCCACCCTTTAGGGGGTGCTGCATAGTTCCGGTGGAGGGAATGCCGTAGTGGTGGAGTGCGTAGGACATGACCTGTTGAAACACGGGCGCCGCCACGTCACCGCCGAAGATATCCGTGAGGGGCCGCTCCACGACGACGATCATCGAGAGAACCGGATTGTTCGCCGGGGCGAAGCCGACGAAACTGGCGTTGTAGTTGCCCGTCAACAGTGCGGCGCGACCCGGGTACGGAATGGTGGCCGTGCCCGTCTTCCCGGCAACCACGTAGCCCGGGATAATGGCGTGCGTGCCGGTACCCGCCAGCACCACCTGTTCGAGCATCTTGATCATGGTTTGATCGACCGACGGTGACAAAACGCGACGCGTCGTACTCGCGGGGGTACCTCGTACGGAACCGTTGGGGTACACGAAGCCACGTACGACCCTAGGCTCTACGAAGACCCCGCCGTTCGCGATGGCGTTGTACGCGTCGAGCACTTGAATCGCGGGTACCGCGTCCACTTGACCAATGGGGAGCGCGACTTGGTCACTGGCGTACCAGTTCGACGCGTTGACGAGCAGGCCGGCCGTCTCCCCCGGGTAACCGACGGAGGTCGTTGAGCCAAACCCCAAGCGCTCGACCTGCGCCAAGAGCCCCGATTCGCCGACTCGCTTGCCGATGAGGTAGGTACCGATGTTGGAAGATTGGGCGAGCACTTGGGTCGCGCTTAAATGTTGGAGACCGTGATTCTCGGCGTCGTGAAAGTAGCGACTGCCGACCACGACCGAGTTCGGCACGGTGAGCACGGTGGACGGCGTAATGACGCCTTGCTGAAGAGCCGCGGAGAAGGTAACCACCTTGAAGACCGAACCCGGCTCGTAGGCCTGCGAGAAGGCGAGATCGTTAATGGTCTGTTCAATCCCGGGGACACCGACACTGCGGCCCCACGCCGGAATCGGTCCGAGGACCCCGGCCTTCGTTTTGGTATTGACGAGCGACGCGTCAGAGAGAATTTCACCGGTTTTGACGTCCATGACAACGGCCACGCCACTCAGGGCGTCGAACTGCTTTAAGTCTTGGGCCAACGTGTGTTCCGTGACGTACTGCAGCGACGCGTCGAGGGAGAGTTCGAGGCCCACCCCCGGTTCCGCCTTACGAATGACGGTTGACGATGACGCGGGAAGATTAACGCCCGTCGAGGAAACGAAGGCGCGCGTGACTCCCGTCTGTCCGGCCAAGATCTTGTTGTACTCGTACTCAAGTCCGGCCGACCCCGCGCCCGTCGCGTTCGTGCCGCCCAGCAACGACGTGCCGAGCGTGCCGTCCGGGTACGTCCGGACACTGGAATCTTGTACGACCACACCGGGAAACATCAGTGCGGCAATCTTTCGTCCGTCGGTCAAGTCGAGTTGACCATTCAAAACGACGTAACCGTTTTGTTGCGACAGCAACGCCGCGAGCTTTGGAACCGGCACCTTTACTAATGGTGAGAGGGCCTGAGCCTCTTGTAGGGGGTGTGCAATCTGGAAGTCGTCCGCAATAACGAGTGAGGTGGGTCGTGAAACCGCGAGGATTTGACCGTGTCGGTCGTAGATACCGCCTCGTAAGGCGGTGGTCGTCAGGTCGACGCGCACCTGTGCAACGGAGAGACGCGCGTAGTGCGCGTGATTAACGATCTGCAGGAAGAACAAACGAACACCGAGGGCGCAAAACCCGAGCGCCAAGAGCGCCCGAAGCAGGCGAAGTCGCCGCTGGCCGGGTGGTCCCGGCACCGCGACGCGAGGTCGAGACGTCGTTCGTGAGTGGGTCGACGTTCCGTGAAGGCTCACCGAATCGTCCGTGACGTCGCCGTGGCGTAGTGGTTGAACTTCGGCAGTGGCAGCGGCTTGTCCAGTGGCGTCGTGGGTATCTGCGTCACCGACACGGGACCGACGAGGTGCAGCGCGCCGGCGCGCGTCGCGATCTGGCTCGGCGCGGAGAGATTGGTCAGCGAGCCAACCTGTACGGCGTAGTTGGACTGATCTTGCAGCAGTTGGTTCTGGAGCAAATGGATTTCGATCTGGCGATTCGCGACGTACATGCTGCCGCCAAGGGAAATGGCCATAGCCGCCGCGAGCACCACAATCGCGCGGCGAGAACTGGTCGCGCTACGCCAGCGCCGGCGTTCTTGGACCGGCGCACGAAGTGACGTCGGGCGCGGTACGGCGACGGGTCGATGAGCGCGGCGCGTGTCAACGCGACGGGGAAAACTGATGACGCTCACGGCGCCACCTTTCGAGCCCCGCGTAGTCGCGCGGAGCGAGCACGCGGATTGTGCGCGACTTCGTCGGAACTCGCGAGGCGCGCACTTGCTTTAAAGACCTCAACGCGTGGCGTGGCGCCACAGACACACTCGAGCACGGGGGGACACGTGCAGCCACCCTTTGCCTGGTCAGCGAGGTAGGCCTTGACGGCGCGATCTTCTCCCGAGTGGTAGGAAATCACCGCGAGAATGCCACCAATCGCGAGTTCGTCAATGGCCGAGGCCAAACCCAAATCGAGCTGACCCTCTTCATCGTTCACCGCGATTCGCAACGCTTGAAAGACGCGGGTTGCGACGTGTCCTCGCCGCCGAGCAACCGGGGGAACCGCTCGTTCGACCGCCGCGGTGAGTTCAAACGTCGTGCGCGGCTGTATCTCGAGGAGTGACTTCGCGATGGCGTTCGCGAAGCGTGCCTCGCCGCTGGCACGAAGAATGCGCACCAATTCGTGCTGATTCATCGTGGTGAGCAGGTCCGCTGCCGTCAGGCCGGTGGTCGGATCCATCCGCATGTCGAGGGGCGCGTCCGAGCGAAACGAGAAGCCCCGATCACCCTCATCGAATTGGCGCGACGAAACGCCGAGGTCCATCAAGACCCCCACCACCGCGTCGGTGCCCATAAACGCGTCGTGCTCGCGGACGACGGCGCCCAACTGCGCGAACGTGCCCTCAACGACCAGGGCACGTTGGGTGAAGGGCGCTAAACGCTGGCGAGCGTGGGCGCGCGCCTCGGGATCGCGGTCAATGCCGAGGAGACGTAATTGGGGCGCGGCGGCAAGAATCGCGTTCGCGTGCCCTCCCCCACCCACCGTGGCGTCGACAACCACGCCGGCCGGTTGGCCAGCGAAGAGCGCCACGATTTCGTCGAGGAGCACGGGTTGGTGATAAAGGTCTTGGGCCATCCGCAGCCTTTCAATCGCTACAACGTTGGAGAAGGCGGAGGAGGAATCTCCACACGTCGCAACGATTGCCAGGCTGCGCGTGGTCCGCGGCCGAAACTGTTGAACACCTTTCACTCGATTTCGCCCCGTCGAAATATCTCTTCGGCGGCGTTGACCTGCTGGTCGTAGATCGCGGGGTCCCAAAGTTCGACGTGATCGATCGCCCCCACGATGAGCACCTCACCCTGGAGACGTCCGTACTCGCGAATGGCACTCGGCAACGCAAAGCGGCCCTGGCGGTCGAACTCGACGTCGGAGGAGTTCGCCGACCAGTAGCGAACCTGTTGGCGTTCGCGGCCGCCACCCAGTCGAGCCTGTTGCAGTCGTTCGTCCATCTGACGCGAGAACTCGCCGGGGGTCCACAACGCGACGCATCCCTCGGTATTGGGGCTCAGGTGGCCGCCACGCTCGAACTCGCCACGGAACTTCGCGGGCAGGATGAGTCGACCTTTGGCGTCCAGCGAGTGCTGAAACTGACCGACGAAGCCAAGCATGCGCGCCCTCCCGCGGGTTCACCACTTTCCCCCACTTCGTGACACATTACACCACTTAACGCCACTTCACGCCAAGAATCCCCACTTTGAAGGCTCTTTTCGCCCCGTCGCGCCATCGGGGGCGTTGACGATCCCGAGAGGGTCTTCGCCGAGAAAACGCGTGGCTAGAGGGAAAGGCCGAGGCGACGAAATCGCCAGGGACCACTGCGGTCGCGCAAGGTGGTGACGAGGGCCTCCGCGTCGTCAACACTCAACGACGCCAGGCCGTGGTGCGTCAACGCCGACGCGAGCGTTGCGGGCGGGTCACGCACCAGATCGACGAGCTCGCGCGAGTCGGTCGCGCGCAGCACCGTGGAGAGAAAATTGCCCTCGCGCACGTGCCACTGGGTCACCCCGACCGCCTTGCGTTCGTCGACGAAGACCTCACCAGGCCCGCTCCCCGCGAAGCAGGCCACGCTGAGGGCGGGATCGCCCGCGACGCCCTCGCGATGCACGTTGCTCGTTAGGTCGAGTACTTCGTTGAGGACCGACGACCACCACTCGCCCACCACAATGGACGCCGCGCGTACGTCACTCCGCCAACGCGGGTCGTCACGCGGAATCCAAAAGTCAATCCAGAGATCATCAGGCGCCAACGAGACCACGCCGCCGCCCCCTCGGCGCCGGCGGATTGGCCAGCGTCGACCCGCGTCACTGAGGACGTTCGCCGACTGATTGCCCCCAAGGACGAGCAGTGGCGCGCTCGGGTGCACCACGAACATCGTCGCGTCCTCTACGTGGCGCAGGACGTCGTAGTCGTAGATTTCCTCAATCTCGTCAATCACGACGCGCGCGGCAGATACGGCGCCCAGAGCGGGTC
>JANWIR010000062.1 GCA_025449805.1 Acidimicrobiales bacterium
AAAATAAGGAGCTCGCGAATCCCAAGACGAGCGTCAACATTGACGTCAACGCCTTTCAGTGGGGTTGGAAGTTCACCTACCCCGGCACCAACGCCGTGGTGATCGGCCAGACCACCCAAGCGCCCACCATGGTGATGCCCGTGAACACCGACGTGCACATCTCGTTGACGTCGACCGACGTCATTCACGGCTTTTACGTGCGCGCCTTTAACTTCTCGCGTTACGCACTGCCGGGCGTCGATAACCAGTTCACCTTCCACGCGGTGAAGACCGGCACCTTCTTTGGCCAGTGCACGCAACTGTGTGGTCTCTACCACTCGTTGATGTTCTTCAACGTCAAGGTCGTCTCGCAGAGCGCGTACCAGACCTGGATCGCCAGTCAGAGTAACGCCGGCGCCGCCCAAGCGGCCGCGACGGCGAACCAGCAACAGACCAATACCGTGGTACCCACCAAGCCCACCGCGAGTTCGGGAGTGAATTAATGACCGACGTTCTGCACCCACCCGTCAGCGCCGAAGGTCACGGCGAGGACCACGCGCACGAAGCGCACCACGGCCCGACCGGCATTTTGAAGTGGTTGACGACGACTGACCACAAAGTCATCGGTCTCTCCTACACCATCACCGCGGTCATCATGATGGTCATCGGTGGATTCTTCGCCGAACTCATCCGCGCCCAACTCGCGTCGCCGAACGGCCACCTGGTGTCACTCGCGCAGTACAACGAGCTCTTCACCATGCACGGCTCGGTCATGATCTACCTCTTCGTCGGGCCCTTCGCCTTTGGCGCGTTGGCGAACTTCATCGTGCCGATTCAAATTGGCGCCCCCGACATGGCCTTTCCCCGTTTGAACGCGTTGTCGTACTGGCTCTACCTCACCGGTTCGATCACGATGCTCTCGGGCTTTTTCACCGCCGGCGGCGCGGCGAACTTCGGCTGGGTCGGCTACGCCCCACTGTCGAACTCGCTCAATGCCCCCGGCACGGGCGCCGACCTCTGGATTGGGGGCCTGCTCCTCACCGGCTTTTCGGCCATCTTTACCGGGGTGAATCTCTGCGCGACCATCTTCTACCTGCGCGCGCCGGGCATGACGATGTTTCGCATGCCCATCTTCACCTGGAACCTCTTGGTCACGGCGATTCTCATTCTGCTCGCCTTCCCCGTCTTAACGGCCGGGCTGATCATGCTCTACGCCGACCGGCACCTCTCCACGCACATTTACTCCGTCGCCGGGGGTGGCGTGCCCGTGCTCTGGCAACACATCTTCTGGTTCTGGGGCCATCCCGAGGTCTACATCTTGGCCCTGCCGTTCTTCGGCATGGCCACCGAGATCATCGCGGTCTTCTCGCGTAAGCCCGTCTTTGGCTACAAGGGCATGGTCTTCGCGACCCTCACCATCGCCGCGCTCTCGCTCGGCGTGTGGGCCCACCACATGTTCACGACCGGCGTGGTGCTATTGCCGTTCTTCTCGATCATGAGCCTTTTGATCGCGGTGCCCACCGGTATCAAGATCTTTAACTGGATTGGCACCATGTGGCGAGGACAGGTCTGGTTCTCCACGGCCATGTTGATGGCCATTGGCTTCGTGGTGACGTTCCTCATTGGTGGCCTCACCGGCATCTACCTCGCGAGCCCGCCGCTCGACTTCTTCACCCACGACACGTACTTCGTCGTCGCCCACTTCCACTCGGTCGTCATGGCCCTGGTGCTCGGCGCGATGGGTGGTCTCTACTACTGGGCCCCCAAGATCACCGGCTACCTGTTAAACGAGCGCGTCGGCAAGCTGCAGTTCTGGTTCTTGTTCATCGGTACCCAGGTCTTCACCTTCCCCCAGTACGTGTTGGGCCTGGAGGGCATGCCGCGACGAATCGCGCTCTACCCGCACAACCCCGAGTGGAAGATGCTCAACGAGTGGAGTTCCATTGGCGCGTTGATGATCGGCATCTCGACGTTGCTGTTCATCGTCAACATCGTGATTAGTTGGAAGAAGAACCCGGCCGGCGACAACCCGTGGGACGCGCACACGCTCGAGTGGTTCACCACCTCCCCGCCACCGCACCACAACTTCTACCGCCTACCCCCCATTCGCTCGGAGCGTCCGACGTGGGACTACAACCACCCCGAACACCGCACGCTCGGTCACGGTTCGCACCGCGACGAAGTGGCGGCCGACGTGGAAAAGGTCCACCACTCATGAAGGTCGAAGCAAAACTCCTCCTCGGACTCGGCCTCTTTTTCGGCATCATGTGCGCGGTCTACTGGAACTGGTCCCTCGAGAACGCCGGCGGCGTGATGATGTTCGCCGGTATGTTGCTCGGGTTCCTACCCGGCAGCTACTACTACTGGTGGAGTCGCCGCATGAAGCCGCGCCCCGAGGACGACCCCCACGCGTCCCAAGCTGACGGGGCGGGTGTCGTGGGATCGTTTCCCGGCACCTCGATTTGGCCCTTCACCCTGGGCATGGGCGCTTTCTTGTGCGTACTGGCGCTGGTCTTTGGAATCTGGTTCCTGGTACCGGGGCTCGGCCTCGTCGTCTGGGCGATGTTTGGCGGCACCTCCGAGGGGCGCCGCGGCGGTCACGTTTAAGCGTACGACGTCGCCCTTACGTCAGATTTGCTACTACTCGGGCGAGATGTAATCGCGCACTTCAAAGAACTTTGGTCGTCGGCGTGCTACGTAACCAATAATCGTAAGCCTTGCACGGCCGAAAAGTTCACTGCGTCTTTCCTGTCCGGGAACCTAATCTTGGGAATGCCGGTCCACCAAGGGCAAAATGTTAGAGATTTCGTTGATTGATAGATATAGTATCTGTTGATTATTAGTTAGAGTTTTTGTTGACTAACGAAGGTGACGATGGCTGCGCAGTACTACCCGCGTGTCGTTGACCGCGAACTTCGACAGCGCTTGACGTCGGCGGGTGCGGTCTTGATTGAGGGCCCCAAGGCGTGCGGCAAAACAGAGACCGCGCGCCAAATCGCGCGAAGCGAGGTGCGCTTCGACGTCGACGCGAGCGCACGAGCCCTCGCGAGCGCGTCGCCCGAAACACTGTTCGCGCAAGAGACCCCCATCTTGTTCGATGAGTGGCAAATGGTTCCGGAACTCTGGAATCTGGTTCGTCGTGAAGTTGATTACCGATCACCTCAACGGGGACAGTTCCTGCTCACGGGATCCGCCACGCCGAGTGACAATCCACGCCGGCACTCGGGCGCGGGACGAATCGCCACACTACGGATGCGCCCCATGAGTCTCTTCGAAACTGGCCACTCCACAGGAGCCGTCTCTCTTCAAAAACTCTTCGACGGCGAGACACCAGCGTCGCTCGAGGTCGCCATGAAGCTCCCCCAACTCATTGAAAGAATCGTGATCGGTGGATGGCCCACACTCCTGGACGCCGACGCGCGCGACGCGCAGCGTTGGCTACGTGACTACCTAACCAATCTGGTTGAAGTTGACGTGCAAAGTCTCGACGGACGTCGCCACCCCGCAAACGTGCGGCGCCTTCTCAGCGCACTCGGGCGCAACGTCGGGACCCAGGTCAGTGTTCAATCACTCGCGCGCGACGTCGGCGGCGCTGACGGGCCAATCGATCGCCAAACCGTCGACTCCTACTTAAAGACCCTCAATCGATTGATGGTGATTGAGGACGTTCCGGCCTGGTCGCCCCACATGCGTTCGTCCACGCCACTTCGTAAAGCCGCGACGCGGTTCATGGTCGATCCATCACTGGGCGTGGCAGCCCTCGGCGTGGGCGCTGACCAGTTACTCCAAGACCTCAACGCGACGGGCTACCACTTCGAAGCCCTCGTCGTGCGAGACCTTCGCGTCTACGCCCAGAGTCTCGACGGCGAATTGAGTCATTGGCGCGACAACAACGGACACGAAGTTGACATCATCGTGACGCTCGCTGACGGGCGTTGGGGCGCGATTGAGGTGAAATTGAGTCCAGGCAGTGTCGACGAGGCGGCGGCCAGTCTTTTACGGTTCGCGGACAAGGTCGACACGCGCCGCATTGGGCCCCCTGCTTTTTTGGGTGTCATCACGACGCGCACGGCCGCGTACCGACGACATGATGGCGTCCTCGTCATGCCCATCGCGTGTCTCGGTCCGTGACCCACCACACTTTGGTGTCACGAGCGCCGCGGACCAACTCGCTGTGCTTTCGCGTCGTCGACACGAAGGCGTCGTAAGAAAAGTTCACACCCCAAGTTGCCCTTTTGTTTCGGTGAAAAGATGGCCGACTGGGGTGTTTAGTATGGAGGGCGGTGCGTGTTACAAAGCACCAAACGCGTAACAGTTAAGGAGCGTTCGTGAGCGCAGTGGTGAGTTCAACCAAGGTCCAACTCGGCGGCACCCGTGGCGGACCCGAAGCCACAACCTTGCGCCAAGACCGCTGGTGGCTGCAGCCCGTCGTCACCGTATCGATCCTCACCGCCTTCGTCATTTACTCGACCTGGGCGGCCTTTCAGAATCGCTACTACTACGTCGGCGCGGCGCTGCACCGCGACCTCATTAGTCCCTTCTACTCACCGTGTCTCGCGAGCAACTGCGCGCCGGGCTCGAAGGCCGCCTTCGCGTTAAACGGGTGGACCCTGTCGCCGGCGCTGTTGATTCTGATCTTCCCCCTGGGCTTTCGCCTCACCTGTTACTACTACCGACGGAGTTACTACCGGGCCTTTTGGTGGTCGCCACCGGCCTGCGCGGTGGAAGACGCCCACGCCACGTACACCGGCGAGACGCGTTTTCCCTTGATTATGCAGAATCTGCACCGCTACTTCTTCTACTTCGGTTTGATCTTTAACGTCCTACTTACCTACGACGCCATCCGCGCCTTTCGCCAGCCCGGACTCGGCTTTGGCGTTACCGTCGGCACGATCGTGCTGCTGGTAAACGCCACCTTGCTGTGGCTGTACTCCATTTCGTGTCACGCCTGTCGCCACCTGTGCGGCGGTCAAGTCAAGAGCTTTAAGGCGCACCCCCTGCGGTACCGATTCTGGAAGTTCGTGACGCCCCTGAACGCCAAGCACATGAACTTCGCGTGGGCCTCGTTGGTCTTCGTGGCCTTGACCGACGTCTACGTCCGACTGGTCGCCTCGGGCGCCTTGACCGACTACAAACTCTTCTAAGGAACGAACCGTGAGCGAATCCCCCTACGAACACCACGACTACGACGTCATCATTATTGGCGCCGGCGGCGCCGGACTGCGCGCGGCGATTGAGGCCAAGCAGCGCGGCCTGCGCGTGGCCGTGATCACGAAGTCACTCCTCGGTAAGGCCCACACCGTCATGGCCGAAGGCGGCATGGCCGCGGCCATGGGCAACGTCTACGCCGAGGACAACTGGATGGTCCACTTTCGCGACACCATGCGCGGCGGCAAGTACCTCAACAACTACCGCATGGCCGAACTCCACGCCAAAGAGTCCCCCGAGCGCGTGTGGGAGCTCGAGCAGTGGGGCGCGCTCTTTGACCGCACCAAGGACGGGCGGATTCTCCAACGCGACTTCGGTGGCCACCGCTACGCGCGCTTAGCCCACGTCGGCGACCGAACCGGTCTCGAGCTCAGTCGCACCCTTCAACAAAAGGTTGTCTCGATGGGCACCGACGTGTTCATGGAGTGCAAGGTCCTCCAACTCGTCCACGACGACGACGGCAACGTCGCGGGCTGCGTCGCC
>JANWIR010000063.1 GCA_025449805.1 Acidimicrobiales bacterium
CCCGTGCGCAACACCAAGGCGACGCGCCCCACGAAGAAGCTCTCCGTGACCCTGCCCGGGGGCAAGCTCCCCGAGATCGGGACGACGCTGACGCCCGTGAAGGCCACGAAACGGACCGCGAAGAAACTCGTGCCTGACAAGGACGTCGACAAGGCCAAGGCGAAGGAGAAGGTAAAAGAACCGGCCAAAGCCACCAAGCGCGCCCCGCGCGCCACGAAGGGTGTCGACCCCGTCAAAGCCGCCGCCGTCGTCAAACTTGTCGAGGTTGCCAAGAGCGACGCACCTATGAAGGGCGCGAAGAAGTCCGCCGCGCCGACCAAGGCCGCCGCGAAGGTGCCCGTGAAGAAGCAGGCCGAAAAACGCGTCGCGACGAAGCGCGCCGCGAAGAGCGTCGTAACGCCAGAGCCCGTCGCGACGGTGGCCCTACGACGGGGTCGCCAACCGGTCAACCCCCAAGAGGTCTACGACGCGTTTGCCGCGGGTCACCGCATTGGCGCGCGCGTCGAGGGTGAGGTGACCGCCTTCACGTCGCACGGTGCCGTGATCAAAGTTCGCGTCAAGGGGGGTAAGGACATGGAGTGTTACGCACCAACCGCGTCGTTGGCGCAACCGGCGCCCGCGAGGGCGCGCGACGTCTTGAAGCGCGGCGACGCGCGCACGTTTCGACTGGTCAGCGTGGACGCCGAACGACGCATTGCGGAGTTGTCCTTACTATGAGTGAACTCTCGCTCGACCCGAGCCACTGGCTCCCACACCGCCCGCCGTTCTTGTTGGTGGATCGACTCGTGAGCATCGAACCGGGGCGACGCGCCGTGGGGACGTGGACGCTCCGCGGTGACGAGTGGTTCTTCCCCGGACACTTCCCGGGGCGCCCCATCACCCCGGGCGTCTTGCTGCTCGAGTCCTTGGCGCAGGTCGGCGGCGTCGCCGTACTGGCCGACGAGCGTTACGCGGGTCGCCTCCCACTCTTTGGGGGCGTGGAGAACGCGCGCTTTCGTCGCCAGGTACTGCCGGGCGACACGGTGACGCTCGAAACCGACATGACCAAACTCTCCGCTCGCGGCGGAAAGGGTCACGGTCGCGCCACCGTCGACGGACAGGTCAGCGTTGAGGCCGATCTCTTCTTTATCCTCGCCGATCGGCCGTGAAAGTCGTCACCTGGAACGTCAATTCGCTCACCGCGCGCTGGCCGCGGGTGAGTGAGTGGATTGAAGCGAACCGCCCCGACGTGATGCTCCTCCAAGAGACGAAGCAGACCGACGAAAAGTTTCCCTTCGCGGGGTTCAGCGAACTCGGGTACGAGTCGGCCCACTACGGCCAAGGTCAGTGGAACGGCGTCGCCATTGTGTCGAAGGTCGGCCTCGAGTCGCCGACGCGTGGTTTCGGTGACGGCGACCCCGAGGCGAGAATCATCGGCGCAACCTGTGGACCCGTGCGCGTCTACTCGTGCTACGTGCCAAACGGTCGCGCGCTTGACAATCCCCACTACACCTACAAATTGGCGTGGCTTAGTCGCTTGCGCGATCTCGTCGCCCAACGCGCCGAGGCGTTGCCCCACGTGGTGGGCGGCGACTTCAACGTCGCGCCCACCGATCTCGACTGCTACGACCCGAGCGCCTTTACGGGCGCGACCCACGTTTCTGAACCCGAACGAGCGGCCCTTGGCGCCATTGCGGCGACGGGACTCGTCGACCTCACCCGGCGGCTCCACCCCGACGAACCCTGCTTCTCGTGGTGGGACTACCGCAACGGCGCCTTTCGACGGGGGTGGGGTCTACGCATCGACCTGTTGTACGTCGACGAAGTCGTCGCGGCCGCGACGACGGCGAGTTACGTCGACCGCGATGCGCGCAAGGGTGAAAAGCCCTCGGACCACGCGCCGGTGGTCGCCGAGTTCACGCTCTAAAAACGACTTGTCGGCAGTACGGCTTCGATAAACGTCGGACCCGGCGTGGCGTAGGAACGTCGCAGCGCCGTCACGAGTTCGTCGGCCGTGGTGACCGTGTGCGCGGGGACGCCGAGCGAGCGCGCCAGTCCGGCGAGGTCCATCGTGGGGTCGTCGAGATCAAGGAGTCGTTGACTGGCCGATCCCTCGGCCGCGGCGCCGACGCGTTGGCGCTCTAGATTCAAGATTGCGTAGCCGCGGTTCGCGAGCGCCACCACCGTGACGTCGAGTTGTTCGCGCGCCATGGTCCACAGCGCCTGCGCGGTGTAGAGCAAGGAACCGTCGGACTCGAGGGCTAAGACGGGTCGCGCACCGGCGAGGGCGGCGCCGACGGCGACGGGTAGTCCGAAGCCGATTGCGCCCCCGGTCAAGGTCAGGAGTTCGTGTGGCGGGCAGTGACGGGTCGCGCCGTAGAGGTGCAGCCCCGAGGTGTTGGATTCGTCGGCGATGATGAGGTCTTCGGGCATCGTGGCGGCGACGGCCGCGGCGAAGCTCTCGGGGGTGAGTGCCCCACTGGGCGCACTCGGCGCTTCCCCCGCGTCGACGTAGAGCGCCCCGGCGTTCGTCACCGCGACGAGTGCCGCCAGGGTCGCGTTGAGGTCGACGCCGGGCGGCGCGAGGTCGATCACGTCACAGTCGCGCGCCACGAGCTCACTGGCCACGTTGGGGTAGGCGAAAAAGCCCACCGGACGAGTGGTGCCGAGTACCACGAGTGACGCAAGGTCGCGCAGCTGCGCTTGGGCGAACTCGCTGAGGTAGATCAGGCGCTCGGCGCTCGCGACGCCCGCGCCGCGGGTGAGCGAGGTCGGAAAGGTTTCCACAATGAGTCGCGACGACGTGGCGTCGGCGACGCGGCGCGCGAGGGCCAGTTGATCCTCGTCGAGTTGACCGCCGATGAAGAGCGCCGCGCCTCCCGCACGCAACGCGCGTCGGGCTCGCTCGAGGCGCTGCTCGTCGAAGGGTTGTGCAGCGCGTCGACGCGCGAGTGGCCACGACGTGGGCGCCGCGGTGAGGTCGCCCCACGAGACGTCTGCGGGCAGAACCAGTGTCGCGACGCGGTTCGGCGGGCCGTAGGCGCCACTCAGTGCGTCCGCGACGTCGCCGGGAAGATCGTTACTCGAGGTCGATCGTCGATACCAACCTTCGAGCGCGCTCGCGAGCGCCGCGAGGTCGCTCTGCAACGGTGCGTCAAAGACGCCGTGGTACGTCGCGTGATCACCGACGATGTTCAACACGGGTACCCGCGCGCGGCGCGCGTTGTGCAAATTGGCCCACCCGTTACCTAAACCCGGACCGAGGTGCAAGAGCGTGGCGGCCGGGCGACGCGCGATGCGCGCGTACCCGTCCGCCGCGCCGGTGGCGACGCCTTCGAAGAGGCACAACACGCCGCGCACGGCGGGCACCTGGTCGAGTCCAGCGACGAAATGCATCTCCGACGTGCCGGGGTTCGCGAAACAGACCGTGACGTCATTCGCGGCCAACGTCTGGAGCAGGGCGTGCGCGCCGTTCACCGGCGACGTAGTCGATGCCACGTCGTCGCCTAGGTCGCCGAGCTCGTGGCGTCGCTGGACGAACCTTCGAGGGCGCGACGAATCGCCGCCAAGCGCTGGCGACGCGCCTCCCCGGTGAGCGGCGCGGCGTCGCGCGTGAGGTCGTTCACGACGGCCTCGATGGGTGCGAGGAATCGCGAAGGGGCACGGTCAGGAAAGCGCGGATCATTGCGGCCCTTACTCCACGTCAACAGCAACGCCCGCTCCGCACGGCTAAGGGCGACGTAGGCGAGGCGCTGCTCTTCGGCCAGTTCGCGCGCGCCGGTGGCGTTGTAGTGGGGTAGTTGGCCCTCCGCCCAGCCGATTGACGCCACGCACTGGAATTCGAGACCCTTGGACCGGTGAATCGTCGAAAGCGCCACCGCGTCGCGGGCGTCGTCGTCGACGCGACGACCTCCGGGCTCGAAGGCGGCGAGCACGTCGGAGGCGGGGGAGTGATCGGGGCCGCGACGTTCGTAGGGCACGTCGACGGCGTCGAGGTGGTTCGCCACGGTGTCGAGCTGGGCGTTGGTGCGCGCGAGAACGGCCATATCGCGCCACGGCGTGCCGGGTCGATGCTGCGCGCTAAGCCACGTCGCCACGGTGCGCGCTTCGTCGTCGTCGGTGTCGTAGCCGCGCACGAGAGGAATCTCACCGTCGTCGCGCGCCGGCTCGATGCCGCGAGCGCCGGGTTCGAGCAAGGTGTTCGCGACCGCGATGATGGTGGCCGTCGAGCGGTGATTACGGGTGAGGTCCAGAATCACCGTGTCCGGCCAGGTCTTCACGATTTCGACGAGCAGCTCGGGACTCGCCCCGTTAAAGCCGTAGATCGATTGGTTTGGGTCGCCGACACAAAAGAGGTCAGGGTCATCCCCGGCCATTTGCCGCAACAGCATGAACTGCAGGGGGTTCATGTCCTGGGCTTCGTCAACGTAGAGCGAACGATTGCGATAGCGAAAACTCGCGAGCACGTCGGGCTCGTTCATGAGGAGGTGGAGGGCCTCACTGAGCAGGAGGTCAAAGTCCACGACGCCGCGATTCTGACAGAGCCCGACGTAGCGATCCAAGACGTCGGCGAAGATCCCGGGTGGTAGCGGCGCGTCGCGGCGCAGTCGCCGCGCGAGTTTGGCGTAGGCCGCGCCGGTGAGACCTTGACTGAGCGCCCAACTGATCTCTTGCTCCACGCGTGGCAACTGCCACTCCTCAAGTCGCACGTCACCGGCTTCGCGCAGCTGCTGGGCGAGGGCGCTCACCAAGCGGCGGCGATTCGCCTCGACGCGCACGGGACGCAGGTGATGGTCGTCGTGGTATTGACTCACGATTGCCAGGGCAGCGCGGTGAAAGGTTCCGGCGCGCACGTCGCCGACGCCCGCGCGATAGAGGCGTCGGCGTAGTTCATCGCCGGCCTTACGCGTGAACGTCATCGCGAGGACGTGGTCGGCGGCGACGTCGCCGTCGAGGACGCGTCGCTGGACGCGCAACGTGAGCACGTGGGTCTTCCCCGAACCGGCCGTCGCGCGGACGAGGTGTCGAGGGGCCGTCGACGTGACGGCGTCGCGCTGTTCGGGCGTGAGGCCATCGAGGAGGCTCGCGTCGAAACTTTCGTCGTCCATCGCCGTGAACGCTACAGGTGGGGCGTGACTTTCGCGAAGCGTCGAGTGTGGTTCACTAACCTGAGTACCGTGCTGCGGGCCTACGACGAGGGGCGACTTTTCGCTGAGGCGTACGGCGACGCAGCGTTGCGTGTGTTGTGGTTGCACGGTTGGCGCCGAAGCGCGGCGGACTTTGCCCCCGCGGCGCGGCTGCTCGCGAGCGCCGGAGTGTCCTCGCTCGCCCTCGATTTACCCGGGTTTGGCGCCTCGCCGCTGCCCGAGGTGCGCGGCGGCGCGCAGGTCTACGCCGACGCGCTGATGAACGTGGTGAAGGACTTGGCGCACGAACCGCTCGTGATCGTCGGTCACTCCTTCGGCGGGCGCGTCGCCCTCACGCTGGCCGCTCGCGAGCCCGATCTCTTTCGCCACCTCATCTTGACCGGCACGCCGCTGCTGCGCGCCACGAACGCGGTCGCGTCGCCGAGGGGCTATCGACTCGTGCGCTGGGCGCGGTCCATGGGTTTGATCAGTGAGGCGCGTCTCGAGCGAGCGCGTCAGCGCTACGGGTCGGACGACTACCGTCACGCGCAGGGTCCCCTACGCGAGATTCTCATCGCGAGCGTGAATGAAAGCTACGAGTCGCAGCTTCGCGCCTTGCGTACGCCCCTCACGTTGCTGTGGGGCGAGAGGGACACCGTGACGCCCGTGAGTGTTGCCGAACGCGCGAGCGCGCTCGTCAGCGCGCCGTGGTCGTTGCGCCGCCTTGATGGGGTGGGCCACCTCGCGCCACTCGAGGCACCGGAGGCCTTTCGTGACGCGGTACTCGAGGTTGTGGCGTCGTGAAAATCGGTTTCGAGCTCGTCCTCGCCCTCATGGTGGCGTTGGCGTGGGCCGCGCAGATGGCCCGGTGGCTGCGGGTACTGCAGCGTGAGCACTACGACCCGTCCGCTCCATTTCGTTTCTTGGGTCGCTGGAGCGCGCCGCACGTATCGTCGGCCAAGGCGCCGAGCGTGCGACGACCGTCGCGCCTGTCGGCGTTGAAAGTACTGGTCAACGCGCGTCGCTCAAAGCTCCCCGGTGACGCGCACGAACGTCGACCGATGAGTCCCAGTCTTTTCTGGGCGGTCGCGGTGGTCTTCTTCGTGATCGTGCGCCTCGACGTCGGCGCCGTTCTGGTGAGTGTGATCTACGGGCTCACCTGTCCCTCGGGGTTATCGCTTCGCGGGCGTACGTCGAAGTTGCACTGGACGCGACGACTGCGCGTGATCGCGCTCGTCGCGACGCTCGTCGCGGTGGCGCTCGGCGTTGGTGGGTGGTTTACCAAAACCCACTGGATCGGCGCGGTCGTGGTGGTGTGGTCGGTACCGGCGGTGCTCGGTCTCGTCACGCGCGTGTTGAACCCCATTGAAGAGCGCCTGGCCGAGCGCTACGTGCGTGACGCGAGTGCGCGACTGGCCAAGGTGCGACCCCGCGTGGTGGCGATCACCGGTTCGTACGGCAAGACGTCGACGAAGAATCACCTGGTCGACGTGCTCGGTCCGTCGGCCGCGGTTGTTGCGTCGCCTCGGAGTTTCAATAATCGTGCCGGACTGTCACGGGCGGTGAATGAGCACTTAGTAGAAGGTACGCGCGTCTTCGTCGCCGAGATGGGTACCTACGGCCCCGGCGAGATACGAGCCATGTGCGCGTGGTGCGTGCCCGAAATCTCGGTCGTCACCGCCATCGGCCCGGTGCATCTCGAACGTATGGGATCGCTCGAGACCATTGAGGCGGCCAAGCACGAAATCACCGAAAGGGCGTCGACGGTGGTCGTGAACGTCGATGACCCACGCCTGGCGACGTGGCCCTCCGCCCTTCGCGCGCAGGGAAAGCGTGTGGTCACGGCGGCGTCGCTCGACGAGCACGCGGACGTCGTGGTGCGGCGCGTGGAGAATCAGTGGGAAATCCTCATCGAACAGTCGCTGGTCGCGCGCGTTGAAGCGCCCGTCGGACTGCAACCCACCAACGTCGCCTGCGCGCTCGCCGCGGCCTGGGTCCTCGGTTATGGACTCGATGAACTCGGCGCGCGACTACGCGAGCTGCGTTCGGTGGACTCGCGTCAAAATGTGGTGCGCGCACCCTCGGGCGTCGTCGTCATCGACGACACCTTCAACGCCAACCCCCAAAGTGCGCGCGCGGCACTCGATCTGTTGGCGTCGCTCGACGTCGACGGCCGACGGGTGGTGGTGACGCCCGGTCTCGTCGAGCTGGGGCCCCTCCAGCACCAGGAGAATCTGCTCCTCGCGCGTCGCGCGAACGCGCTCGGCGCGCAGTTGGTCGCGGTTGGGAGAACGAACGCCCTCGCCTTAAGCGCCGGGTTCGGCGAGGGGCTGCGGCGATTCGATAATCGTGACGAGGCGGTCGCCTGGGCGCGTAAGGCGCTGCACGAGGGCGACGCCGTGTTGTACCTCAATGACCTGCCCGACCACTACCCTTGAGGTCTTGATGGCGGCAGCGAAGGTGAACCAGTGAGTGTCGGCGTAATTTTTGGGGGCCCCTCGCCCGAGCACGACATTTCGATCTTGACGGGGCTCCAGGTACTCCACGAGTTGGCACGACGCCACCGCGACGTGACGGGCCTGTACTGGACCAAAACCGGTGCGTGGCTGAGCGTCGCCAGTGACGTGGAGGCCGAAGCCTTCAGTGACGGACCCCCCAAGAGCGCCGGTGAGCTGTCGCTTCGCCTGGGCGCGGAGGGCGGCTTCTACGCGAGTGGTTCACGGCTCGGCCGTGACAAGCGCCTCGACGTTGACGTCGTCGTGCTCGCGACGCACGGCGGCCCTGGCGAAGACGGCACCCTGCAAGGCGCGCTTGATCTCGCGGGGATTGCCTACAGCGGCCCCGACGCCGCGGGGGCGGCGCTCGGCATGGACAAGTGGGCCTTCGCGTCGGTGGTGGCGAACCTCGGACTGCCGACCTTGCCGCGCGCGTTGCTGCAGGGTGACGAAGCGACGCTGCCCTTTGAGGGGCCCTATATTCTGAAGCCCCGCTTTGGTGGCTCGTCTATTGGTATTGACGTCGTGGAGGACCTCGCGACCGCGAAGGCTCGGCTGTCAACGAACGCGCACTTGGCGCGCGGTTGCGTCGTTGAGCCCTTTCGCGCCGACCTCGTCGACGTGCAGATTGCGGTTCGCACCTACCCCAGCGTGGCCCTGTCGGCGATTGAACGGCCCCTGCGTCGCAGCGCCGGGGCGGAGATCTTGAACTACCGCGACAAGTACGTCGGTGGTGATGGCATGGTGTCAGCTCCGCGGGAACTGCCGGCCGTCCTCGCGCCCGGTCAAGCCCAGGTGATTGAGGCGTGCGCGCGCACGCTGGTCACGGGGGCCTCACTGCGGGGCGTGGCGCGGCTGGACTTTCTCGCGAACGAACGAGAGCTCTACGTGAACGAGGTCAACACCATTCCCGGTTCGCTGTCGAAGTATCTCTTCGTCGAGCCGCCACTGGCCTTCGCTGATCTACTGGAAGACCTGCTTCGAGAGGCCCGTGAGCGCCCAACTCATCGCTACAGCGCCCTCGGGGCCGACGGCGTGGTTCTGCGTTCGGCCAGTTCGATCGCGGCCAAACTCGCGTAGGCGCGGTACGCGCACGAGCGCCTCGCGCAGCGCGTCACTGTAGGGATCGATCAAGAGACCCTGTTGCAGGGCCCAGAAGGCGACGTCGAAGTCACCCCGGCGGACGGCGTCGTGGTGCACTAACAGCGCGGCCCATTCGCCGTCGCGCGCGAGTCGAGCCTGGTGGCCCTCGGCGAGAAACCACTCGAATCCTCGCAGGGCGCTGGCCAGCACCTCGCCCTTGACGAGGGCGAGGGCGTCACGCGCGACGCGCGCGCCGTGCACTGGATCAAGTTGGCGCGCTCGGGTGATCGCGTCACGAAAGTATTCGACGTCACTCGTGAGGCCGTGCGTGACGTAGAGTCCCGAGGCACTCACCGGATGCAGACGAGGACCTCGTTCGTCGACGCCGAGGGAGCGTCGCACGGCGCTGGCGGTATTGGCGAGGGTGCGCTGGGAAGCGTCGACGTCGGCGTGCACGAGTACTCGGGTGCGCAAGCGCTCACCGGTGACGGGCTCGTGACGGTGTAACGCCAAGTACGACGTCATCTCCACGCAACGCCGTCGCAACGTGGCAACGAAGGGTTCGACGAGCCCCACGATGGTCGGTTCGGCGCGTAAGAGCTCGACGACCACCGCGGACCTTGACTCGCGCGACGCGTCGGTGACCGGGTGCGACGCGCGGCGTTGCTCGCGCACGAGGGTGACGCAACTCGCGGCGACGTCGTCGTCGAGGCGCGTGCTCGCACCGACGAACACGACGAGCGTGTGACGTAAGTGGCGCGTTGCTAAGGCGCGCAAAAGTTCGGATTCCTCGTGCACCAAACGCAGCGCGCCCGGGTGTAACGCCACCAGGCGCTCGTCGAGTTCCTCGTCGTTGAGCTCTGACGGGACCGGGAGTCGGCCGCCCTCGCGCGCGAAGTACAGCCGGTCGTCGACGACCATCACGACGGTCGGTTCAATGGTGTCGCTCGGTGGCACGTGTTGGAGGGAGACGGAACTCGGGAGCGAGCCCTCGCGCTGATGACCAATCGCCGTCGCGAGGCGGGCGAGGTCCTCGGGTCGGGCTTGTCGCAGCAGGGCGATGGAGGTATCGGCGAAGGCGTCGTCGGGATCGTCGTGACGCAGTTGATCGGCACGCCGCTTCGCGGCGAGCGCCATGGGTAATGCCCCGGCGGCGCCGAAGGCGAGGGGCCGCGTTGGTGCGTGTGCCGGCGCGGCAGCGGCGGTCGCGCTGGAGTGCGCTGGGACGTTGGCGGGAGACACGTGGGAGGTCACGAAGAAAGACGCCAACGCAACCAGCAGTCCCGCGAGCCAGGCGCTCGCGCCACGACCTACCTCACGGCCTTGGCGCAGGCGAACGACGTTGCGGGCGACTTGCGCCAGGAATCCCAACCAAAACACGCCGAGCACCACGAGGAGCCCCCGCAGCAGAGCGGCGTCGGGCGAGTGCGTACTGGTTCGCCATTTGACCGCGATGACGAAGGGAACTAGTACGACGTAGAGCGTGAGTACGAGCCCCTGCCACAGCGCGGCGCGACGGCTTAGGGCTGGGGCGTGAGTTGCCACGGACTCGAGGTTGGTGCGCTTAAAAGGAGTTGACACGTGGTGTTGGCGCCGACGGTCACCTTGGCGTGGACGAGAATGGCGACCCCGCCGCAGTCGAGTGTCGCGTGGATCGCGCTCGGGCCGGCGAGGGTCCACGTGCCCGGACCGCGCAAGGGCACCACGACGGGCCCCGCGCCGGCCGCGAGAGTTCCCTCGAGCGCGACGCCGCTGCCGTTCGGCGCGGGTGCGGTCGCGAAGTTCGAGCCGGTCGCGACGGTCGAGGAGGAGTGCGGCTGCCCGCTCGCGGCGCTGGTCGTCTCGCGAGCGACGCTGGGAACGGGACCTGGGCTCTTCGTCGTCGTGGTCGTCGTGGACGTCGTCGACGCCGTTGCTACGAGTGACGTTGTCGTGGTCAGCGTCGTCGCCGTGGTGCGGTGGGGTGACGTCGTCGCCGTCGATGTGGGGCGAGCGCTGAGAGTGAGGATCAGCACGAGTAATAACACCGGGCTCGACCAGACGATCCACCTCGTACCGCGTAGCGAGTCGAAAAGTTTCGGCATCGCCGTCGTACGGTACTGGGACTGGGGATTTGAAGAAATGGTGCACCTGTACTAAATGAGGTGACGGACGGCGAAGCGCTGCAGTTCTTGTTGGAGGGTCACCGGCGCACTGTGGTCGTGGGCGGCGAGCTCCTTCAGTGACACACCCTCAAAGACGCGGGCGTAGGTCAAACGCGCGAGGCGATCGTGGGGCGTACCGCGGAGTTGTTCGAGGCGACTCTCGAGTGACGTCGACGACGACGCGGCGAGTACGGCCTCGACGGCGCCGGCACTGGTCAGTGCGCGACGGTGCTGCTTTTCTTTTAGGAGGTACCGGCGTAGTCGTCCGCGTAGTCCCGACAGCACGTCGGGAGCGGCGTAGGGACGTGATTGACCGGCCCAGTCGTGCAAGAGTTCGGCGCAGAGCGTGATCGCCACGGTCAAGGTTTCACTGGGATCATCGATGATCCCGTCACCGAAGCGAAGTTGACGACAGACGCTCACGATCCCCGGAAGCAACGTCTGGAGGAGCGCGCGATGAATCAGGGGATCGCGCGCGTCCTCGAGGAGGGCCTGGACCAGGCGGGCGCGTTCGATGACGCTTCGCGTGCCGCGCGTTTCGAGTAGCGCGACGACCTCAACGAGATCGTCGACGTACTCGAGGCCGAGGTCGCGGTGGCGCGCCGCGAAGGCGCGCGCCGCTCGACGGGCCTCCAACGTGGCGCCGCTCTGGCGCCATTCACGGCGCAGACGGTTTAAGAGATCAGGGGTAGTGGTCATGGGGGCTAGTTGAGACCCCCGGACGCACCGGGGCACGTCACTGGCCGTGACGTGCGGGGCAACATTTCTCACGCCGTGCAGTGTGTCGTTGGCGACGCACAGTGTCGCGCACATAGTGGCGACGTAGGCTACGGCTATGGACATCGAAGCCTTCTACGAACAGAATGAAGCCCGACGCGAGAGTCTCGAATTCGAGTTCGGCAACGAGTGGACCGACACGCTCGATAATGAGTACGAACTTTCGTGGGTCGAAGCGACCGGCGAGCTCTATCTAATGGTGGAGCCCGAGGCAATTATCAACGAAGACGCCTTCGGTGACTTCACCGTTGGTGAAGAAGCCATCACCGACCTCACCGTGGTGGTCATTGGCAAGGTCGCGTCACTCGCCGCGCTCGAGGACCGCCTCGAAGGGTGGGAGCAGGCCATGCTCGACGAGAACTCGCTCGCCTGGCTCTACGAGCGCTTTCCGCAAAACTAATCAGAGGTACGGCGTCGAGGAGTTCGCAACTTTACATAGTCGGGTCAGCGACGCCGCGAGTTGCACGATGGGCACGCGCTGCGCTTCCCCGATGGTCGTCATGAGTGGATTCCAACTTCCGTCAATCGACGTCGCGCGCGCTGCGTAGGGCGTGGCACGCACGAGCTCCGCGATGGCACGGTTTTCGAGTTTGAGGCGTGCGCTCGCGGAGATCGAAGGCACGGCACTTTGGTTTTCGAGATTGAGAGCGCGGTCGACGTAGACGCAGGCCCGTTTGGCGTCGGTGACGGCACCACCCGTACCGCACGACGAGAGCGTCACGCTCGCGGCAACCAGAGCGAAGGAAACGCCGACGAGACGAGCTAGCCGAGCCACGAATCGGCGGCTTGCAGGAGAAAGTCGCTGATGTTTCGACCCTTGTCGAAGATGTCACAGAGCGGGTCTTCACCTTTAGCGACCTGACTCAACGAGATGGCGCGCCGCGCCACAATCGAGATGCGACGTTCGCTGCTCTCGGTGGGGGAGTCGAAGGAGTCCGTCGCGGTGACCTCGAGCGGCATTTCCACGCCGCCAATGGGCGCGAGATCAATCGCGAGGCGTAAGAGGTCCGGACTGTGGGGCATCGGCGGCAAACTCCACGTGAGCACGAGGGGGAAGTGGAACTCGTCGGGCGGATCAATTTCGTCCGGCAGTCCCAGCACCGCGTCTTCGAACGCGAGCAGCGTGCGTGGGTCGACGTCAAGTTCAATGTGGAGATCCACTGGGCCACCGCAGCCGTCTTCCGGGTGCAGGTCGACCTCCCAGGCTTGGCGAAGTGAGTACGTCTCGACGAAGTGCCGCTCGTCGTGCACGTGAAACCCGTGGGTCACGGCGTGGTCTTTGAGGTCGGCTACGAAGCCGGCGACGTCGATAGCGGCCATTGCACTCAGGTTAGCGTTCGCGCCCGATACCGTGGCTACGTGAAGAGCGCGCTGATGGACGTCTTAAACACCTGCGCGTTAGCAATCAATGAGGTCGTTCGCGCGGGCACGCACGGGGGCTTCTCAGGATTACGCGAAACCCAATATCACCTGGACGTGGCCGCCGACGAGGTCGCGCTGCGCGTATTGCTCGGTGCTGGTTACCGGGTGGTTTCGGAAGAATCCGGCGTGACGGGTGAGGGAGAATTGACCGTCGTGGTCGACCCAATCGATGGTTCGACCAACTGTGACCACGGTGTGCCGTTCTACGCCACGAGCCTTGGTGTGTTGCGTGACGGGGAACTGATCGCGGGCCTGGTGCGTAATCAAGCGACCGGCACCGTGTACGAGGCCGAGGTGGGCGCCGGGGCGACGCGCGACGGCGAACCGATTACGGTGAGCGGACTCACGGACTTCTCAAGGGCCGTGGTGGCCTTTTCGGGGCTCCCCTCGCGCCACCTCGGTTGGAGTCAGTACCGGGCACTCGGGGCGGCGTCACTCGAGATCTGCTTGGTGGCCGACGGCTCACTTGACGCCTACTGTGTGGCGCGCCGATCGACGCTGAATCCGTGGGACTACCTCGGAGGTCTCCTGGTCCTTCGTGAGGCGGGTGGTGTGGCGAGCGACTTTGACGATCGTGAGCTCGTCACGAGTGCACCGGAAACAAGACGACCGGTCTTTGCCGCGACGACAGTGTTGTCGTCATTTCTTCGCAACGCGGGGACCATTTAGGGGCTGGATTAGGCTTGACGGGCCCGGGCGCTTAGCTCAGTTGGTTAGAGCAGCTGATTTACACTCAGCAGGTCGGGGGTTCGAGTCCCTCAGCGCCCACCGACCGGGACGGTGCGCGAACCGCATCGTTTATCGAGTGGTGTACGGAGAATGGCATTCGCCCGACGTCTTCGCCGTCCGGCGAATGCTTCTACAGACAAACAGAACCCAACGTGTGAGAACTTTCTTTACGTATTCAAG
>JANWIR010000064.1 GCA_025449805.1 Acidimicrobiales bacterium
AGGACTCGCCCGAAGCGCCGAAAGTTGTTCGTTCGCGCCCGGCGGTTGCCCCCAAGCCGGCACCCACGCGCGCGCCCGCGCCCGAAGGTCCGACCACTATTCGCCCCACCCAACGCGGCACGAGTGAGGGTGGCGAACGACCCAGTGGTCCGCCACCCGCTCGTCCGTTGAGCCTCTCGGGTCGGCCGATCCCGCCGCCGCCCGGTCGCCCCTTAAGTCCTTCGGGACGACCAATCCCGCCACCCCCGGGTACGCGACGCACGGGGCCCGGCGCGCCGGGCGGTGCACGCACCAGTGGTCCCGGTGGCGCGCGTCCCATGAGCGCACGACCCTCGAGCGCGCCCCGCACCGGCGGTGCGCCGCGCTCGGGCGGTAGCTTCACCGGCGGCGGCGCGCGCCCGGGTGCACCCGGTGGTGCGCCCGGCGGCGCACCGGGTCGCGGCGCGCCGGCGCGCGGTGGCGGCGGTCCACGAGGGTCGCAGCGTAAGGCGACGCGTCGACGTCGTCGCAACGTCGAGGAGCTCGAACCAACCCAGATGACGACGTGGCAGCCGAGCAACTTGCCGGTGCCCAGTGGAGAAATCATTATTGAACGCGGCTCGACCGCGAAAGACGTTGGACCCAAGCTCAATCGTTCCGCCGCGGACATCATTCGTTTTCTCTTCCTTCAGGGCGAGATTGTCACCGCCGTGCAGAGCCTCAGTGACGAGATGATCGAGGTCTACGCGGCCGAGGTTGGTGCCGAGGTTCGCTTGGTGGACCCGGGTGAACAGCAAGAGGCCGAACTTCTCGCGCGCTTCTTTGATGAAGACGACGAAGACGACACGGTCGAAACCACCTGGCGTCCGCCGGTGGTGACCGTCATGGGTCACGTCGACCACGGCAAGACCATGTTGCTCGACAAAATTCGCAAGGCCAACGTCGTGGCGGGTGAGGCCGGCGGCATCACCCAGCACATCGGGGCCTACCAAGTCCAGTGGAAGGGCAAGGCCATTGCCTTCCTCGACACCCCCGGTCACGAAGCCTTTACCGCGATGCGCGCGCGCGGTGCGAAGGTGACCGACGTCATTATTTTGGTGGTGGCGGCCGACGACGGCGTCATGCCCCAGACGGTTGAGGCGATTAATCACGCCAAGGCCGCGAACGTTCCGGTGATCGTGGCCGTGAACAAAATGGACAAGGCCGACGCCAACCCCGATCGGGTCCTGCAGCAGCTCAGTGAGCACGCGCTCGTGCCCGAGAAGTGGGGTGGTGACACCATCGTCGTCGAGATTTCGGCGCTGAAGGGTCAAGGTATTGACGAACTGCTCGAGCAGGTACTGCTCGTCGCCGAACTCGCCGAGTTCAAGGCTCGACCGACGGGTCCCGCGGTGGGCACCGTGCTCGAAGCCAACCTCGAAGTGGGGCGCGGCCCCGTGGCCACGGTCATGGTGCAAAAGGGACTTCTCGTAGTCGGTGACGTGGTCGTCGCGGGTGCCGCGTACGGCAAGGTCAAAGCGCTCATCAACGATCAGGGTCAACAGGTCAAGAGCGCCGGTCCCTCGACGCCCGTCCAGGTGCTCGGCTTTAGTGAGCCACCGTTCGCGGGTGACGAGATGCGCGTCGCGCGCGATCTCGCCAACGCGCGCACCCTCGGTGAAGCGCGCGCGCAGCGCGCTCGATTGGTCGGCCAACAGCCGGTAGCTGGTTCGGGTGGTGCTCGACTCGAGGACCTCTTCGAGCAGATTCAACGTGGCGAGACCGCCACCTTGAACGTGGTACTGAAGGCTGACGTGCAAGGTTCGCTTGAGGCGTGCAGTGAATCGCTGCGCAAACTCGAGCGCGACGACGTCAAACTGGTGCTGGTGCACCGCGGCGTGGGCGGCATCACCGAGAACGACGTCCAACTGGCCAAGGCCAGTAACGCGACGATTATTGGGTTTAACGTCCGGCCCGACAAGCGCAGCCGCGAACTCGCCGAGAGCGAAGGCGTGCAGATTCGCACCTACGAAATCATCTACAAGTTGATCGAAGAGATCGAGGCCGCCATGCTCGGCCTCTTGTCGCCGGTCTACGAAGAGGTCGTCACCGGCGAAGCGGAGGTGCGCGAGGTCTTTCGCGTGCCGCGTATCGGCGCGATCGCGGGTTGTTTCGTGCGCGACGGCGTTATCACGCGAGGATCGAAGGTTCGCTTCTTACGCGAGGGCGCGATTATCTGGAAGGGTTCGATCACGTCGCTTCGACGCTTCAAGGACGACGCGCGTGAAGTGGCGTCAGGCTTCGAGTGCGGTATCGGCCTGTCGGACTACCAGGACCTCAAGTCGGGCGACATCATCGAAACGTACGAAGAGCGCGAGATCCCGCGCACGGCCTAACCCATGGCCGCGTCCTCCAGTCATCCCTACCCGCGCTCCGCGCGGGTCAACGAGATTCTTCGCGAAGTGATCTCGGACGTCATCGTGCGCCTGGCGGATCTGGACGAGCGGTTGGGTTTCTTGACCGTGACGGGCGTCGACACCACGCCCGATTTGCGCAACGCGTTGGTCTTCTTTGATTCGTTGAGCGACGAGGCGCGCGCCGCCCTCGAGGAACGACGCGCCCAGATTCAATCGGCGGTCAACGTGCAGACGCGTCTGAAGCGCACGCCGAAGCTGGCCTTTAAGGCCGATCCGGCGGTCGCGAGCGGCGAAGCCATTGAAGAGCTGCTGCGCCGACGTCACCATGACGACGACTAACGGTCAACTCCTGGTCGACAAGGCGTCGGGCGTGACGAGCCACGACGTGGTGGCGCGAGTACGTCACCTACTCGGGGAACGCCGGGTTGGACACGCCGGCACCCTCGATCCGCTGGCCAGCGGCTTACTGATCTTGGGGGTGGGCGCCTCGACGCGACTTTTGCGCTTTGCCCAGGCGCAGGAGAAGCGCTACTCGGGTGAAGTGACACTGGGCGTGGCGACCGATTCACTCGACGCCGACGGTGAGGTGGTGGCCCGCGCCGCCGTGCCCGCACTCAGTGTCGAGGCGATCAACGCCCGCGCCGCCACCTTCGTTGGCGCGCAACGCCAGATTCCCCCGATGGTGTCGGCGCGCAAGGTCAACGGGCAGCGCCTCTACGCCTTGGCGCGTCGGGGCGAAATGGTCGAGCGCGAGGCGCGCGAGGTGCACGTGTCGTCCTTTCAACTCGCGCCGGGGCGTGACGCGACGACGTGGACCTTTGCGGTCACGTGTTCGGTGGGCACCTACGTGCGGGTGCTGTTGAGTGACTTGGCGACGTCCCTGGGCACCGTGGGTCATCTCAGCGCGCTGCGACGAGAGGCCAGTGGTCGCCACGACGTCGCGCACGCATTGACGCTCGAGGCGCTCGAAGAGGCCTTGCGCGACGGGCACGCGGTACTGAGTGCGCCGGTCAGTTTCGTGGACGATCTGCCACAGGTGCGCGCCGACGCCGACGTGGTGGCCCAACTTCGCCAGGGCAAGCGCGTGACGCTCGACGTCACGGGAACCGGTGAGGTTGCGGTACTCGACGATGTGGGACATCTGGTGGCGGTCGTCGAGGCGCGCGGCGACAGTTGGAAGCCCAATATCGTGCTACCACCTGAGTCGAGCGAAGGGTAGGCGGGGGTGGACGAACGACAACGCACCCACGACCCGCGCCGGCGCGCCCTGGCCATCGGGGTCTTTGACGGACTCCATCGTGGTCACGCTGAGGTGATCAAACGCTTGCTCGACCACGCGCGCACCAACGACCTCATCAGTTGCGTCGTGACCTTCGATCCGCACCCGGCTCTCGTGCTCGCGCCCGAGCGCGCACCGCGACTTCTCGCGACACTGGACCAGCGCGTCGCGGGACTACGGGCCTGGGGCGTGGACGAAGTTCGCGTGGTCCACTTCGACGCGGCGCGTTCGCGTCAGGGCGCCACGGACTTCGTGCAAGAGATTCTGGTCGGCGAGTTGGCGGCATCGATCGTGGTCGTGGGGGAGGACTTTCGCTTCGGCCACGACCGCGAAGGTTCCCCGTCGTTGCTCGCCTCACTCGGTGCGCGACATGACTTCAGCGTTGACGCGATCACGATTCGCGGCCGAGACGCGAAGTGGAGCTCGACCGCCGTGCGCGAGGCGCTCGAACGCGGCGACGTCGAAGCCGCGAACGAGATCCTGGGCCGAAGTTTCGCCCTGCGCGGGTTGGTGGTCCGCGGCGACGCCCGGGGCCGCGAGATTGGTTTTCCGACCGCGAACGTGGCGGTCGCGCTTCACCAACAGCTGCCCCGCGTGGGTATTTACGCCGGCGCGACGAAGGTGGGCGAGACGTGGTGGCCCGCCGCCATCTCAGTGGGGCGTCGCCCGCAGTTCTACGAGGCGGGCGCCGTCTTGGTCGAGGTACACCTGCCCGGCTTCGCGGGCGACCTCTACGACGAGACGCTCGACGTTCTCTTTTGGCAACGCCTCCGCGACGAGGCGCGCTACGACACTCTCGAGGCGCTGATCGACCAAATTGGCCGCGACGTGGCCGAAACGCAAGAGATCTTCCGCGTGGCCACCGCCCAAGATCGATTCCTGCTAGGCTAGTGACTCGGTCAGCGACGCTGATTGTGTGGGTCGTCTCGTACGCGACTCGCAACGGGACCCCCGACTCAATAAGGCTTAAACGTTTATGACTGAGAAGCAGCAGATCATCAAGGACTACCAGGCACACGGCACGGACACGGGTTCACCCGAGGTCCAGATCGCGATCCTGACGGACCGGATCTCGCACCTCACCGAGCACTTGAAGGTTCACAAGGGTGATCATCACACCCGTCGTGGCCTCATGAAGCTCATCGGTCAACGCCGCCGTCTGCTCGATTACGTGCAGAAGGGCGATGTAGAGCGCTACCGCACCTTGATCGGTCGTCTCGGCATTCGTCGCTAGCCGAGCTGCGTCGACGCCGTCGACGCTCGACGCCTCCGATTTCTCGGAAGCCAGTGGAGGATTCTCGCCCTCGGGCGTGGGTTGCCCACTGGGATCCGGGCGGAGCGTCACTAACCGCACAAGGAGCAACTCCCATGACTGACGCGATTCGCGTAAGTACCGCCCTCTCGGGCACCGACAAGACCCTTAGTTTCGAGGCCGGTCACCTCGCTCAACTCGCCGACGGCGCCGTTTTGGCCCGCATCGGCGACACCGTATTACTCGCGACGGTTACCGCCGCGCGTTCGGTTCGCGAGGGGATGGACTTTTTCCCGCTGACCGTTGACATTGAAGAGCGGTCCTACGCCGCCGGCAAAATCCCCGGGGCGTTCTTTCGCCGCGAGGGCAAGCCGTCGGACCAGGCCGTCTTAATCTGTCGGTTGATTGACCGTCCGCTGCGCCCCTCGTTCCCCAAGGGCTTCCGTAACGAAGTCCAGGTCGTCGGCACGATCTTCAGTGCCGACCAGGAGAACCCGCACGACATCTTGGCGATTAACGCGGCGTCGGCGGCGCTGATGCTCTCGGGTATTCCCTTCGACGGCCCCATTGGCGCGGTGCGCTTGGCCTTCACGACTGACGGCGAGTGGCTGGCCCACCCGACTTTCGCCGAAGGCGACGCCTCGGTCTTTGAGCTCGTCGTAGCTGGTCGCGCCCTGAGCGACGACCTCGACACTGACGTCGCCATCATGATGGTCGAGGCCGGTGGCACCGAGGGCTCCTTTGAGAAGTACGCCGACGGGGCGCCCAAGGTCTCCGAGGACGTACTCGCCGCGGGACTCGAGGCGTCCAAGACGTGGATCCGTGAAGCGATCAATCTCCAGCGCGAACTCGTGCGCAACTGGGTCGCCGAGCGCGGTCCGATTGAGATGATGGCCTACGAGGTGCGCGAGGACTACCAGGCCGACGTGCTCGCTCGCGTCCGAGAGGTCGGCGAAGCGGCCCTGAGCGAGGCCAACGCCATCACGACCAAGGCCGCGCGCGCGGCTGCCCTCGACGAGGCCACGGCCGCGATCATGACGCAGCTCGCCACTGAGTTTGAAGGCCGCGCCAGTGAGATCAAGGCCGCCGTCAAGTCGTTGACCAAGTCGTTGGTTCGCCGACGCGTGGTAAACGAGGGCGTGCGCATCGACGGACGCGGCACGAGCGACATCCGCCCGCTGTCGGCGCAAGTCGATCTGTTCCCGATGACCCACGGCTCGGCGCTCTTCCAGCGCGGCGAGACCCAGGTCGTTAACGTGACGACCCTCGGCATGCCCCGCATGCGCCAACAGCTCGACACGATTACTCCTGACGAATGGCGTCGCTACATCCACCACTACAACTTCCCGCCCTACTCGACGGGTGAAACTGGTCGCGTGGGCATGCCCAAGCGCCGTGAGATTGGTCACGGCATGCTCGCTGAGCGGGCGTTGATCCCCGTCTTGCCGAGTGAAGAGGACTTCGCCTACACCTTGCGCGTGGTGTCCGACATCATGCAGTCCAACGGTTCGACGTCCATGGCGTCGGTCTGCGGTTCGTCGTTGTCGTTGATGGCGGCGGGAGTGCCGATTAAGGCGCCGGTCGCGGGCATCGCGATGGGGCTCATCTATGACGAGGGGAAGTACGTCACGTTGACCGACATCCTCGGCGCCGAAGACGCCTTTGGCGACATGGACTTTAAGGTGGCCGGCACCGCGGACGCGGTCACGGCCCTGCAGCTCGACACCAAGATTGACGGCCTCCCGGCCGAGGTCTTGGCGAACGCGCTGCACCAGGCCAAGGAGGCGCGCCTCGCGATCTTGAAGGTGATTACCGACACGATTGCCGAGCCGCGCGCCGAAGTCGCCGCGGTTGCCCCGAAGATTGTCTCGATTCAGATTCCGATCGACAAGATCGGTGAGGTCATCGGACCTAAGGGCAAGGTCATTAACACGCTGCAGCAAGAGACGGGCGCGGACATCGCGGTCGACGACGACGGTGTCGTGGGAACGGTCACCATCGGGGCCAAGGACGGCCGCGCGGTGGCCGAAGCGAAGCGTCGCATTGAGTTGATCCTCGACCCACCCTCGGCCGACGTCGGCGCAGTGTACCAAGGACGTGTCGTCAGCATCGCGAAGTTTGGTGCGTTCATCAATATCCTGCCCGGTCGCGACGGACTCTTGCACATCTCGAAGCTGTCGCCGCTCAACGGCGGCAAGCGGATCGGCCAAGTCGAGGACGTTCTCGAACTGGGTCAGGCGCTCGAGGTGAAGGTCGACGACATTGACCCCCAGGGCAAGGTCTCGTTGTCACTCGTGGGCGACTTCGAAGTCAGTGACGAAGAACCCCGCGAGCGTCGTGAACCCCGCGAGCGTCGTGAGCCGCGAGAGCCGCGCGAGTCGCGTGAGTCGCGTGAGTCGCGGTCGTCGAGCGCGTCGTCGAACAGTGTTTCGTCCTTCGAGGCGGCCTTCGAGGCCGAACTCGCGGGCGAGATCGGTGACCTCGGTCCCGCCGGCCCGTCCTTTAGTGACGGTGACGGTGGTGGACGCCGCCCTTCGCGGCCACGTCGACGCTAATTCGGTGAAGGGGTCGTGCCGTCGGTTCGGCGTCACGACCCCTTTAACGACACCCTCACCTCGACCATTGTGGTGACGACCCTCGAATCACACCAAGCGACCAACTGGACGCTGCGTTGGCGTACGTGGTCCCGCGCCGACCAACGGGCTTTTTGGCTCTTCGCGCTGATACCGAGTGTTCTCTTTATTGTGCCGGCATTGTTCAATCACCCCGCGATTGATGCCGACAACCTGATCCAAAACTTCCCACTGCGCGTCCTCGTGGGTCGACAACTCGACAGTGGGCACCTGCCCTTGTTGAATCCATTCGGCAACGCCGGGACGCCTCTTCTCGCCGGGATGAACGCCGGCGCGGCGTACCCCTTAACGCTGCTGTTCGCGGTGCTGCCGGCGATCATGGCGTGGATCATTAACCTCATCGTCGTCTACGTCGTGAGCGCACTCGGTCTCTTCGCGCTCTCGCGCTGGCACGGCCTGTCGACGCGCGCGAGTGTGGTGGCCGCCTTGAGCTACACGTACTGCGGATCCATGATTGGCCAAATCGTGCACCTGGGCGTGGTCCAAGGTTTCTCGTTCTTGCCGTGGGAGATCTTGCTGTTGTTGTCCCTGGCGCGCCGCCTGGGCGCGCCGCTCCCCGGTGGCCGCCGCGAAACGGTCCGTGCGCTCGCGCCGTGGGTCTTGAGTGGCACCGTTCTCTGGTCCCTCATTTTTCTGAGCGGTGAACCGCGCGCGATCGCTGAAGCCGAGCTCGTTGGACTCGTCGTTGTAATCGTCGTCATGTTTCTGTCGAGTTCGTACCGAGTGCGCACCGGACTCTCGCGTGGACTTTACGCGCTCACTCTGGGCGTTTCTTTTGTGTGGGGCGTCGCGTTGGCGGGTGTGCAACTCCTACCGGCCCTGTCCTTTATCCACTTCTCCGAGCGCTCGGTCGTCACGTACGATTTCTTTGGTGCCGGTTCACTGCCGCTGCGCTGGACGGTGATGCTCGGGCTGCCCGACGTGTTGGGCGGCAATGGGGCCCTTGGCACGTCGGGATTCTTTGGCTCGTACAACCTGCCCGAAGTGACGGGTTACGCCGGGGTGCTCGCGCTGTGCGCCGGGGCGAGTTTCATTACGCACTGCACCCGACGGGGTTGGCGCGGGGCCGATCGCGACTTCGTGCTCTACTTCGTTTTGGCGGCAGTTGGACTCTTCGCCGCCTGGGGCAACTTCACGATTGCTGGTCACCTCTTTCGGGCGATTCCCCTCTTTGGTTCCACGCGTCTGCAGAGCCGCAACACGGTATTGGTGGATTTGGGGCTGGCGGTGCTCTTGGGCTGGTGGATTGATCGACTCGAACGTGGCGCGAGTCGTCAACTGCGCTGGTCGGCACTGGTGCCGCCCACGCTGATCGGTCTCTTCAGTCTTTTGGCGATCGCGCAGGGCCCGTGGCTGGCGCGTCACATGGGCGTGCCGGCGGCCCTTAGTTCGTTGGCCGCCAACCTCAAACCGGTGCTACTCGTACACTTGGCGCTCGCGATTGGCGTAATAGTCATTCTGCTCATCGGGACCCGTCAGCGCTCGCTCGTGCGGTGGCTGATCGCGATCTTCGTGCTGGATTTGGTGAGTTTTTCGCTCTTTGACGCAACGGGGTTAATTGGCGGACCGTCACCGACGGAACCCTCGCGCGCCAGCACCGTACCCGTGCTCGCGAGTCAGGGCCGTTACGCGTTGGTGGATCCCTCGGGCGCGCACACGCGACTCTTTCGTCAACTCGGCGAGCCGAACATGAACGTCTTCACCGGTCTCACCAGCGCGCAAGGTTACGGCGCGCTGGTGTCCAATTTCTACGAGGCCAACACCGGCACCCACGTGACCAGTGCGCTCAGCGGCTGCCACCTCGCCGCGGGAACCTTCGCGCAACTCCGCCTTGAGTCCTTGGTGGTGGCGCGTTCGCTGCTCGTGAGCAATCGTCCCGATTTTGTGACGAGCGACTGCGCCAAGGTGCCGCGAGTGACGCGCGCCGCGCGATACTTCGGTGCAGTACTGGAACTGCGTGAGGTGGACGTCTCACTCGTGCCGAACGCACGACACGGCGCGTCCGCGACGTTCCAACTTCTCAACGGCCACGGCGTGGCCGTTGGACCGCACTACGGTCTCAACCCCTCGGGCGTCACGCGGACACGACTGGCGCAGGTCACGCGGGCGAGCGGCTTCGTGGTGTCGACGCGCACGCGTACCCGGGTCACCCGCGCGTCGATCGTGACGTCGGGCCACGCGCGGTACTACCTCAACGGGGCCTTCGAGCTGGCGCTCTCGAGCCCAACCTGGCGACTGCGATCAACCTTCGACGACGTGCAGAGCTTCCGGGCGGTCACCATTCGTCCGCGCGCGTGGTTTCGAGATCCGTCGGGGACCGACCGCGTGACGTCAATCACGACGAGTCCCTGGGGTGACGCGTGGATTACGGTGCACGCGGCGCGCACGAGCGTTCTGGAACGTAGTGAGGCGTACCTCCCCGGATGGCGGGCCTCGGCGGTGAACGCCAGCAACGGCACCCACGTCGCGCTGACGGTCGCGCGCGTCGGGCTCATCCAACGCGTCACGGTACCCGCGGGCAACTGGACGATTCACTTTCACTATCACGCGCCCTACATCGAGGCGGGTCTCATTTGTTCATCGAGCGCGGGGGTGGCGCTCGTGGCCTCCTTGTTCCTGGTGCGGCGACGGCGCTTCGATAAGGTGAACGCGTGAAGAGACTCGCCATCGTCGGTGGTGCGGGTCGTATGGGTCAAGCGCTCGCGCGCGGCCTCGCGGCTCGCGACGAGTTCGCCGTGGTCGCGCTCATTGACGAGCATCCGATCGCGCCCCTGGCGGGTGCGATCTGCGCGAGCGACGTGAGCGCACTTGACCCGTCGACCGTCGACGTGGTGATTGACTTTTCTTCCCCACGGGGGGTGCTCGCCTCGGCGTCGTGGTGTTCAGCGCACGCGGTGGCGCTCGTCGTTGGTACGACAGGTTTAACCGACGAACACTGGTCCGCACTCGAGGCGGCGGGTCAGCGCGTCGGTGTCGTCGTGGCCGCTAACTTCGCCATCGGTGCGGTGCTCGCGGAGCGTTTCGCGGCAATGGCCGCACCCTACTTCGAGCGCGTCGAGATCATCGAACTCCATCACGAACAAAAAGTTGACGCGCCCTCGGGTACCGCCATCGCGACGGCGCGCGCCATCGCGGGCGCGCGACGAGCGAAAGGTCGCGCGCCGATCGAAGATCCCACGACGCGTTTCAGCGTCGAGGGTGCTCGCGGCGCGGACGTCGAGGACGGAGTCAAGGTGCACTCCGTGCGCCTCAGTGGACTCGTGGCGCACCAAGAAGTGCTCTTCGGGTCGCCCGGCGAGGGACTCACGATCCGACACGACTCGTACGACCGCGAGAGTTTTTTGCCCGGTGTGGCGATTGCCGTAGCGCACGTGAGCGCGACCACGCCGGAACTCCTCCGCGGTATTGACAGCCTGCTCTAACGGCGTCGGCGATGGCCGACTGGTAACTTCGTTGCATGAGCGCCCCTCGATTTGGTCGAGTTGTCACGGCCATGGTGACGCCCTTTGACGAGCGCGGTGAGGTGGACTTTGACGTGGCGCGTGATCTCGCGCGCTTTCTCGTGGCCCACGGTAGCGACGCACTCGTCGTCGCGGGATCGACGGGTGAAGGCTCATCGCTCGACGACGGCGAAAAACTCGATCTCTTTGCGTGCGTGGCCCAAGCCATCAGTGCGCCGGTGATCGCCGGCACGAGCTTCGCCAACACACGTCACTCGGTGACGTTGACCACGCAGGTCGCGTCGCGTGGCGTGGCGGGCGTCCTCGCGACGACCCCCGCGTACGCACGACCAAGTCAGGCGGGTATCGCGGCGCATCTGGGGGCCGTCGCTGAGGCGACAAACCTGCCGGTGATGCTCTACGACATACCGTCACGCACCGGTCGAAAGATTCACTCGACGACCACGATTGCGCTGGCGCAAAAACACGCCAACATCGTCGCGTTAAAGGACGCTTCGGGTGACGTCGCGATGGCGGCCCACACCAAGTTCATTCTGGGTGACGCGTTCGATCTCTACAGCGGTGACGACGCGATGACGCTGCCCTTCCTCGCCGTCGGTGCAGCAGGCGTGGTCTCGGTGGCGGCCCACTGGGCCGGCGTCGAGTTCGCCGAACTCGTGGCGGCGGCGCTCGCCAGTGACCCACGTCGCGCACAGCAAATCAACGAGTCGCTGCGTCCCAGCGTTGAATTCGAGAGTACCGAGAACTATCCCAATCCCGTGCCGACGAAGGCCATGATGCGCCATCTCGGTTTCGCGGTGGGGGAGTGTCGGCTTCCGCACGTTGGCGGTGACGACGCGCTCGACGCGCGCGCTCACGACGTCCTAGCGCAGTTGCGGTCCGCGCGTGACTGACCACGTTCGCGTCACGTTTCTCGGCGGCCTCGGCGAGATTGGGCGAAACTGCCTCGCGCTGGAACAAGACGGACGAATTGTGGTGGTCGACGCGGGACTGATGTTCCCCGAGCCCAACATGTACGGCGTCGATCTGATCCTGCCCGATTTTCGCTGGCTCATCGAGCGCCGAGACCGTGTCGACGCCATTGTCTTGACCCACGGGCACGAGGATCACACCGGAGCGCTGCGCTATCTGGTGAAGGACGTCAACGTGCCGATCTACGGCGCGCCGTTGACCGTGGGCTTCGCGCGTCATCGTTTGACCGAGGCGAAGGTGGCGAAGGACCTTACCTTCATTGAGGTCGCTGACGGTGAGCGTCGGCGTATCGGACCCTTCGAGGTCGAATTCATTCCGGTGACGCACTCCGTACCCAGCGCGCACGCGCTGGCCTTTCACACGAAGGCGGGCGTCGTGGTGCATTCGGGTGACTTCAAACTCGACGCCACGCCGATTGACGATCGACGCACCGACCTCGCGCGACTGGCCGCGCTAGGTGACGAAGGCGTGGCGTTACTCATGTGCGACTCCACCAACGCCGAGGAGCCGGGCTTTACGCCCTCGGAGCGCTCGGTGGGGGTGGCGCTGCGCCGGCTGTTTCTCGAGCGCCCTGAACGGCGAATGGTGGTTGCGTGCTTCGCGAGTCACGTGCACCGCGTGCAGCAGATTATGGACGTGGCCGTCGCCCAGGGCCGCAAGATCGCGCTGATGGGACGCTCGATGGAGGCCAACGTCAAGTTGGCGCGCAAGTTGAATTTGCTGCGCGTCGACGCGGCGCACCTTATCGACATCGAGAACGTCTCGCGCTTTGCTCCCGGCGACGTGTGCGTCATCTGCACTGGATCTCAGGGTGAGCCCCTAGCGGCCCTTTCGAAGCTTTCGCGGGGTGACGCGCGCAATTTCGCGGTCGGCGCGGACGACACCGTTATTTTGAGTTCGCATCCCATTCCCGGCAACGAGTGGTCAGTCGGCCGCGTGATTGACGACCTGCACCGAGCGGGCACTGAGGTTATTCACTCGGGGCACGAGCCCGTTCACGCCTCGGGTCACGCGCGTCAGGGTGAGTTGCGGACGTACCACCAGCTACTGCGACCCAAAAACTTCGTACCCGTTCACGGCGAGTACCGGCACCTCGTGCACCACGCCGAACTGGCGGTTTCGATGGGGCTCTCGACGAAGCACGTGTTGATCTGTGAAGACGGCGACCAGGTCGAACTCGTCAAGGGCGCCATTCGTCGTGCCGGCACCGTACCCGCGGGATTTCACTACATCGACGGCAGCGCCGGGGACCTCGATGAACGCCCCCTTGAGGAGCGGCGGATGCTGGCCGAGTACGGTGTCGTGCTCATCTCGGCGGGGGTGGAACGCCGCAGTGGCGAACTCGTCCACGAGGTCACCGTCAGCGCGCGTGGTTGGTTCGCCAACGACGCCGAGGCCGCCGTGCGCCACGCGCTCACGGACGCGGTTCGTGAGGCGCTCGTCACGTCGTTACGCCAAGGCGAGCGCGACGCCGACGCCCTCAACAAGGTCGTACAACGCGCCGCGGGGCGACTCCTGGGCCAGCGCTTCCGGCGCCAGCCGGTGATCATGCCCGCGGTCGTAGTCCTTTAGTCCTTGCGCGGTTCACCGTGATCGGCGTTGGCGTGACCCCGGCGCCAAAACGACTTCAGGCTGATCATCTCGTCGGACAGGCCCCGATCGCGCACAGCGTCGGCCAGCACCTTGAGCACGTGAAACTCACCGAAAAGATAGGCGTGTCCTTCGTCGGGTGGCAGGGCGAACGCGGCGAGCCCCTTCAGCAGTCCCGTGGGATCGTCGTTCGCGCGACCTTGTCGATCCACGAAGATGCCCGTGACGCCGAGCGCCTCATCAAAAGGTGCCGTCAGCGCGTCGTCGGCGTGATCGGTTTCCACGATGAAGATCGCCCGGCCGGGCACTTCGATGGATTGGGCGAGGCGATAGAACGCACCGAGCGCGCTGAGATCGCCCACGAAGAGGTGCCAATCGGCGAGGGGGTCGAGAACGATCTTGCCGCGCGGCCCAATGACGTCAACCGTGTCACCCGTTTGGGCGTCGCGGGCCCAGCGCACACCGGGGCCGTCGTGGTCGGTCGTAATCCAGAGCGTCAGCTCGTCGCGATCGGCATCGACGTCGCGCACGCTGTAGCGTCGCCGTACGGCCCGGCCCCGGTCGTCGGTGAGTCGAATCATGACGTCGTTGCCGGCGACCCCCGCGACCTGGACGGCGTCGCCACGGAGTCGCACTTCGCGCACGCAACTCGACAGAGCGATTGAAGAAGTCACGCTCATGACGCGCGCGTGGGCTCCCAGGCGCTCGGCCAGTTCGAGGGATGATGAGTCGGGCGCGAGAGTCACCGGGCCAGCCTATAGAGGCGCCTAAGTCGAAGTACTCAAGAGCTGCGCGGTCGTAGCGTCGATGGCGATTTCAATCTCGTCGAGCTCACGCGCCAGGATTTCGTCGTGGCCCGCGTGACCGACGCGGAGCTCGCGCTTGGCCGAGGCGAGCGAGCCGCGCGCGGCGACCAGTGCGCGTAGGGCGTTGCGTCGCAGGCGATGACGTCCCAGCGCGTCGTCGATGGTCGCCTCGCGCTCGTAGGTGGCGGCGGCGCGCCGGGCCTGATCTACCTGCTGACGCGGTCGAAGTGACGGTGCCCGCGACCAGGTAAAGAAGTCAATGACCAGGACGATGAGGGCCGCGAGGGCCGTATCGACGACGCGCGGGATGAACAGGCCCTTTTCGGGACGGAGCTCACCCACGATGACAAAGACCAACGGCGTAAAGAACAACACGGTAAGGGTGTGGCTCTTGCGGGCGGCCCACGGAACGCCGGCCGCCATGACGCACGACAGTCCGATCAGGAGCGCCACGGGGTTGCCCAGGTCCACGGCAATGACCGCGATTACCGTGCCGAGCACCGTACCAATCGTGCGCGCGAACGCACGTTGCGCCACGCTGCCGAGGTCGGGGCGAAAGATGAAGGCAACCGCGAGCGGGAGCCAAAAGGAGTGGGGGTCTCGGTGGGTCAAGGCGAGCGCACTAGCGGCCGCGACGGCGGTGGCGAGAAGTGTGGCGAAGCGAAGTCGTTCGCGTAGTGGCAGCATGGCGCGTTGACTCACGAAGGGCGTGCGACGCGTCAGCGTGGTGACGTCGGGTGCGCGTAGGGCCGCTCGCCAGGTTGCCGACACGTCACCGCGAACGTCAACGAGTTGGCGCAACTCGTCGACGCGTTGCGCCGCGTGGCGAGCATCACGTTCATCGAGTAGTTGGGCAATCTCGCGCAGCGCGGGCGCCATCATGGGGTCCAAACGACGTGCGCCGCCGGCCACGAGTGAGACCACCTCGCCGCACTGCAGCGCGACGACTAAGACCTGACGCAACGCGAGAAGTTCGGGATCGACCTGATCGGTGTCGCCACGTGCGTGCTGCGTAACGTCGTCGGAGCCAATCACGTCTTGGGCAGCGTCGAGTGTTGCCACGGCGCGCGCTCGCACCTGCGCGAACTCCTCTGCGTCGACCGCGTCGAATAGTTCGGCAACGCTGCGAAAGGCGACGGCGAGGACGAGTCGTTGATTCATTCGGGCGTTGCGACGATCCATCAGGAAGGCCACGACGAACACCCAGAGCGAACCGGCCCCCACGAGGAGTGTCGCGCTGACTTGGTGGCCGTTAAAGCCGACACCGGCCCCCACGATGACACCGACGATGAGGTACGAACCGGCGGAGGGGTAGTTGGATGCTTCGAGCAATCCGGCGACGAAGGCCGCGACCGTGTAGAGCACGAGGAGTGTCGCTCGGCCTGAGGAAACGGCGTCGAAACTCGCCCCGAGCGCAATCCCCGTCACCGCGGCGAAAGTGACTGAAATGAGTCGACGTGCGCGCACGCGCCACTGGTCCAGGCCGTCTTGACTAATCGCCCACAGCGCGCCCAGCGCGAGCACGGTGCTGTCGGGTCGGGCTGGAGACCACAGCCCAACGAGCAAGATTGACGTAAGGCAAAAGGCGGCGCGTAGGGATAAGCGCACCTCGGGGGTGTTCACGACGCGTCGTCGCGTCGTCAAGACACGGACGGGCGACCGTGCGACGAGGCGTGACGGCGCAGGGTGCCCACGCGCTCATCCTAGGCAGACCCCAGTTCGTGACGGGCGTCAATTGCGCGCGCGTGGCCGCGAAATTACGGCGTAACTCAGTAAGTTGGATGGTTGTGACGCCCGCTCGACACTCGAAGACTTCGGCGAAGAAGTCGACCAAGCGGCCGACGAAGCGCGCGCCGGCCCCGGTGCGTGAATCGCTCTGGCAGCGCCACGCTCGCGACCTCTGGATCGTGGCGCTAATTGTCATTGGCCTCTTTGTTGCCCTGGCCGAAGCGCGCGCACTGGGCCCGGTGGGTCACGCTATTTCGCGCGCTTTGGCTTTAGTCATCGGATTGAGCCGCTTCGCGCTGCCCGTACTGCTGGTTGGTCTCGCGGTTATCTTTCTCGTCGCCAAGGTGGACGTCGATCGGCCGCGCGTGGGCTGGAGCTTGGGGCTCGGTCTCGTGGGGCTGTCTGGACTCTTTGATCTCAATGGTGGGCGCCCCGCGCTCGGCGCGACGGCGAGCGTATTGGCCCACGGGGGCGGATGGCTGGGCGTCATCGTCGGTGGTTCGCTCGCTCGAGTCATTGGCGTAGCGGGCGCGGTGGTGGTCCTCGTGGCGGTCCTCGTCGTCACGGTCATGATCGCGACCTCGATCGGACTGCGCACCCTGGCCGGTGGCGTGGCCCGCGCACTGCGTGCGGGTGCTCGGGCACTCGCGCGCTGGTGGAACGCGCGGCCCACGCGCGACGTCGGCTACGCCGAGACCGACGAGGAAGCGCCATACCACGAGGTCGAGCAGATCGATGAAGTCGGCGGCGACGACCGCTGGCCCGACGACTCGTCTGCAGTTGATGAGGGCGACTTTGACGCCGTGGGTGCCCCGGAGGCGACGGTCGATGAGTTCGTGCACGAACCCGACGAAGAGTGGTATGAGTCTTCGAGCGACGACGCGCTGAATGCCGCGGCCCAGACGGCAATTGAAGCGCCTCATTCGCGCGTGGACGTACCGAGCCACTGGGAACTGCCGTCGTTGAGTCTCTTACAACGCACCAAAGATCAGCGTCAAGATCGCGCGGCAATCGAAGCCGCCGGGGGAGAGCTCGTCGAAGCACTCGCCGCGCACGGGGTCGACACCACGTTGCTCGGATTCACGGTCGGGCCGACGGTAACGCGATTCGAACTCGAACTCGGTCCGGGCGTCAAGGTGGCGCGAGTGACGTCGCTGAATAAAGACATTGCGTACGCGATGGCGTCGCCCGACGTTCGTATTTTGGCGCCGATTCCCGGCCGTTCCGCGATTGGCGTGGAGGTGCCAAATCGTCAGCGCACGTTGGTGGCCCTCGGCGATCTGTTGAGTTCTGAGGAAGCGACCGGGGCGTTACACCCCTTGGACGTTCCCATTGGGCGCGACATCTCGGGAAAGACGGTCGTCGTCAATCTCGGTGAGATGCCCCACGTCTTGATTTCGGGCGCGACGGGCGCCGGTAAAAGTTCGTGCATTAATTCGTTAATCACCGCGCTGGTGATGCGCGCGACGCCTGATCAGTTGCGACTCTTGTTAATCGACCCCAAGCGAGTCGAGATGGGGCAGTACAACGACCTGCCGCACCTACTCGCGCCCGTTGTCGTCGATCCGAAGAAAGCGGCCGGAGCGTTGAGCTGGGCCGTGCGCGAAATGGAGCGACGCTACGACCTCCTCGCCGAGTCGGGCGCGCGCGATCTGACGAGCTACCAACAGATGCTCGCGCGCGGCGAGCTGCAACCCGGCCCGAGTGACGCCGAGTTGATCGCCGACGTACTCGAGCGCGCGGCCGGCGTGGCGAGCGACGTCGAGCCACCACCGGGTCCCGAAACGCTCCCGTACATCGTCATCGTCGTTGATGAGCTCAACGACCTCATGATGGTGGCGGCGCGCGACGTTGAGGAATCGGTCGTGCGTATCGCCCAGATGGCGCGCGCGGTTGGTATTCACTTGGTGCTCGCGACGCAGCGGCCCAGTGTCGACGTCATTACTGGCGTCATCAAGGCGAATATTCCTAGTCGCATGGCCTTCGCCGTGTCGTCGCTCGCCGACAGTCGAGTCATCTTGGATCAAGCCGGCGCCGAACGACTCATTGGCAAGGGCGACATGTTGATGGTGACGGCGTCGAGCAACGTGGCGCGACGACTCCAATCACCGTGGGTCAGTGAGGACGAGGTCCGTCGCGTCGTCGAGGCGTGGCGCGCACAGGGCGGACGTCGCGAGAGTGTGGTCGCCCTCGACGTGCCGATCAGGAGCGCCGGTGGTGCCTCAGGCTCGGGTGACGACGATGACGAAGTCCTGCGACAGGCCCGCGAACTCGTGATTCGCACGCAATCCGGTTCAACGTCGATGCTCCAGCGCAAACTTCGCGTCGGATTCGCGCGCGCCGGGCGGATTATGGATCAGCTGGAGAATGAGGGCGTCGTGGCGCCCGGCGACGGCTCGAAGGCGCGAAAGGTACTGGTCACGCCCGACGAGTACGAACAGCAGACGTCGTTGTAGCTCGTGTCGTACCGTCACGGCAGTGCCCGTCGAGGACTCTTGGTGCGACTCCTTTCGATAGTCGCGGGCGTGTTGATCGCGGCCTCGCTGATTGTGGGAATGCAGGTGCCGCTCTTGCACCCACGATCGAGTGCGACGGTCACGTGGTCGGTCCCGGCGCGCCGTCCAGCGGCGTCACTGGCGTGGCCCACCGTGGGTTCCGCCGCCCTCGTCATACCCGGTCAGGCCGTGCGTCTTAGCCACGATGATCACGTCGCGCCAATCGCGAGTTTGACGAAGATGATGACCGCCTACGTCACGTTGCAGGCGTTGCCACTCAACGTTGGCCAGACGGGGCCCTGTCTCACCGTCAGCAACGGTGACCTGGCGACGTACGAAAGTATGAAGCTCGAAGACCAGTCGAGCATTCCGGTCGTCGTTGGTGAACAGCTCTGTGAGAATCAATTACTCGCGGGCCTCTTGGTGCACTCGGCGGGCAACTTCGCCACCATGCTCGCCACGATGGTGGCGGGAAGTGAGGCGGCCTTCGTCGCTCGCATGAACGCCGAAGCCGCCACGCTCGCGCTGCGCGCAACGCACTACGCCGACGTGTCGGGATACTCACCACTTTCGGTCTCGAACGCACTCGATCAAGCAACGCTCGCGGCGCGACTGATGCGGTCCCCGCTCGTACGCGCGATCGTCATCCATCCGTACGTGACCTTGCCGATTGGCGGCGTCGAAGGAACCTTCACCCCGTACGTGGGCGTTGATCACGTCATTGGCGTCAAGTCTGGCCGCACGACGGCGGCGGGGGGCTGTGACGTCATGGCGATGACGTTTCAAGACGGCGCGAGCGCGCGCGTACTTTACGCGGTCGTCCTCGGCCAACGTGGCGGCGACCTGCTGGGACCGGCTGGCAACGCCGCACTCGCTCTCGCGAACTCGGCGATTGCCGATCGGGTCACAACCCTCGTAGCGCGCAACACCATCGTGGCCACGGTGGGCTGGCCCGCTCACCAGACGTCGGTGGTGACCGCGCGCTCGTTGCGCGTTGCGTGGTGGGCCGCCCAGGGTCCCCCGCGCGTCCGTTTCGTTTGGCGAAGTTTCCATCGCCCGATCCGTGCGGGTGAGGTTGTGGGCGTGTTATCGCTGCACGGGAGTTCGACGGCGCACGTGGCGTTAATCGCCGCGCGCTCGGTGGCGCCGCCGTCACTCTGGCAACGCCTACGCTAAACGCCATGCTCGCGCGCGTTCCGGCTAGCTCGGCCAATCTGGGACCGGGTTTTGACACCTTGGCGGTGGCCCTCTCGCTGTACGTCGAGGTTCGCCTGGAACCGGCCGACGAGTTGAGCATTACGAGCGAAGGGTGCGGTGCCGGACTCTTTGACGACGAGCGCCACCTCGCGGTACAAGTCGCCGAGCGCGTGCTTGGTCACCAGCGCTTTAAGGTCCACGTCAACTCCGAGATTCCTCTATCGCGCGGGCTGGGCTCGTCGGCCGCCCTCGCCGTCGCGGCCGCCGCGGCGGCAAGTGCACCCAATCCTCTGGGGGCGGGCGTCTGGGTCGACGGGCACGCCGAGAACGCGGCCGCGTCTCTCCTCGGCGGGCTCGTGGTGGCGTCGGGTCACGATGACGACGCCTTCGCGCGCCGTCTGGCGCTCGACGACGCCTGGCGCTTTGTCGTCGTGGTCCCTGAGGAGCCACTCGCCACCGTCGATGCGCGACGCGTGCTGCCCGACCGGGTGCCCTTCGCCGACGCGGTCAGCAATCTCACGTCGTTGGGTCTCTTGATCGCGGGCCTCGCGCGTCACCAGGACTTCGTCGCGTCGGCCATGAACGACACGCTCCACCAGCCCTACCGATCCACGTTGCTGCCCTTCGCCACCGATCTGCTCACGTATTTGCGTGAAGCCGGGGCGGCCGGCTCGTGTTGGTCGGGGGCCGGTTCGAGCATGTTGGCGCTCGTGACGAACGACACCGCCGCGTCGGTATCGGCGGCTGCTCGTGACTATTTGGCGGGTCGTGGGATCGCGGGTGAGGTCCTCGAACTAGCAGCCGACACGCAAGGATTGGTCACGTCGCGATGAGTTCGCAACTCGACGCCCGCCGCCAGGCCGGCGCGGGTGCCGGCTTCATGGTGCTCGGCGCGGTGATGATTCAATGGTCGGCCGCGCTGGTCACCGGCGTTTTCGGTCGCCTCGGCCCCTCGGCGACCAGCGCGTGGCGATTTTTCTTAGGCGCGGTCGTGCTGGTCGCGGTGACCCGTCCGCGCGTGCGCCAGTGGACTCGACACCAGTGGATCGGCGCACTGGCGTTGGGTCTCTCGACGGCCTTCATGAACCAGTGTTTCTACCAGGCCATCGCGCGGATTCCGCTCGGTAGCGCCGTGGCACTGGAGTTCATGGGCCCCTTCGTCGTGGCCGCACTGGGCCAGCGAACGATGCGTCATTATGCCCTGG
>JANWIR010000065.1 GCA_025449805.1 Acidimicrobiales bacterium
GCGCGATCAAGCCGGCGAGCCCTCCGGTCGCGATGACCGTCGCCTCGCCGAGCTCATCGAGAATGCGTTCCACCACCCCGTCGACCTGCGCGGCGAAGCCGTAGAGGACGCCCGACTGAATCGACTCGACGGTGGAGCGCCCAATGACCGAGCGCGGCGCGACGAGCTCCACCGAGCGCAGCGCCGAGGCCTGGGCGTAGAGCGCCTCGAGTGAGATGGCCACTCCCGGCGCGATCGCCCCACCCAAGTACTCACCCTTGGCACTCACGACGTCAAAGACCGTCGCGGTACCCATGTCCACCACGATCGACGCGCCGGGGTAGAGATCGAAGGCGCCGACCGCGTCGGCAATGCGGTCGGCCCCAACGTCGCGGGGGTTGTCGTAGAGAATGGGCATGCCCGACTTCGTACCCGGCCCAATCACCGTCAGGTCCAGGTCCGAGAACCAGCGATTGGCCATGCGCCGAAGCTGCGTGGTCACGCTCGGCGCCGACGACGAGATGGCCATCGCGCTCACGCTCTCGCGCAGGTCGAGACCCTCTAAGTCCAGCAGCTGCGTCAAGACCATGGCGTGTTCGTCGGGCGTGCGCTCGGCCAGGGTGGAGATGCGCCAGTGAAAGGCGAGACCGTGCTCACCACTGGCGCGCGCGAAACCCATCGCGTCGGGCGCGTCGCGACGCACGTCGCCGAAGAGTCCGATCACCGTCTCGGTGTTGCCAACGTCCATCGCGAGCAGCATGGTTATTCCTCCTGGCCCAACGTGACGGGTCCATTATCAATCAGTCGAACGCCCTCGACGACGCCCGCGACCAGCGCGCGCGCCGCGCCGCGCGCGCCGTCATCGAGAGGCTGCAACGTCAGCGGGTCAACGATCTCGGCGTAGGCGACCTCGAGCTCCGCGCGCGCCAACTCGGCGCGCATCGCGGCGCGCAGTACCGACGCCGGGGCGCTGCGGCGAGCGGCGGACGCAATCGCGCGCGACAGGGCCAACGCCTGCACCCGACCGTGCGCGGAAAGTCGACCGTTGCGACTGGATAACGCCAAGCCGTCCGCGTCGCGCACGACCGGCACGTCGACCACGTCGACCGGCAGGGCCAAGTCGCGCACCATCTGGCGAACGACGGCAACCTGCTGGTAGTCCTTCTCACCGAAGTACGCCCGACAGGGTCCCGTCACGGCAAAGAGTTTGGCCACGACGCTCGCCACGCCGGCGAAGTGACCGGGGCGACCCTCACCCTCGAGCACGTCGCCGAGTCCGGTGACGTGGACGCTCGTCATCGTGTCGCGGGGGTAGTCCGGCCACATCTCGTCGAGGGAGGGCACGACCAAAACGTCGACCCCGACGGACTCGGCGAGTGCTTGATCCGCCTCGAGCGTGCGCGGGTAGCGCGCCAGGTCCGCGGCGTCGCCGAACTGACGCGGGTTGACGAAGATGGTGAGAAAGACGACGTCGCCGCGCTCACGGGCCGCGTGTACGAGGGCGAGATGCCCCTCGTGTAACGCCCCCATGGTGGGCACCAGTCCGACGACGCGGCCCCGCGCGCGCGTCGCTTGGGCGCTGTCACGCCAACGACCGAGGTCGTGCACGACCTCCACGTCAGGCCGGCAGCTGTGACCGGCGGCGCTCCGCGAGTTCGAAGGCGACGTGCGCCAACGCAACGTAGGCCGGGCGTTGCGCGTCGTCGAGCGCGTCTAAGTGCGCGTCAATCGTCGCCGCGTCGCCACGCGACGCCGGACCGGTCAACGCGTCGACCGGTCCCACGCGCGTGACGTCCTCCAAGGCCTGGTGGGCCAGGGGCAGAAAATCGTCCAACGTCAGGCCGGCCGAGTCCGCGAGTTCACCGACGTAGCCCAAGAGCGCGACGAGGTGATTGGCCGCGACCGCCGCGGTCGCGTGATAGAGCGTGCGCTGCGCGTCGTCAATGGTGCGCGCCGTGCCGCCGAGGGAGGCGACGACGTCACGCACGAGGGGGTCGCCGGCGACGCAGTAGGTCGCCCCGACCAGGCGGCTCGCGCCGAGCTCGCCCGACGGCAGCGCCGCGAGGGGGTGCAGGCTGGCCACGCGTGGGTGGGGGGCCAACTCGCTGAGACCGCGCGAACCGGCCACGTGCGCGAGCACGTAGTGGCCCGGCGCGAGGGCCCGCGCGGTGTCGCGGATGGCGTCGTCGGGCACGCACAACAGCACCAGGTCGACCTCGCGCGCGTCAAAGGACTCGTCGTGGTGTACGGCGCGCACCTCGTGTCCCGCGCCCCGCAAGGCCCGTTCGAAGGACGCGCCCGCGCGTCCCGTCCCCACCACGGTGATGTTCATTTCGGCTCCGATCCGTTCCGGCCCCGAGGGTGCCGTTCGGTGTTAGCGCAACGACTCGAGTGTACCCAGCGCGACGACCCGTCCGACACCGCGCGCGAGCTGTTCGTCGCTCACGAGGTCGGGGGCCAGTTCGCGCAGCGGCACCAACACGAAGGCTCGCTCGTAGAGCCGTGGGTGCGGCACCGTTAACCCGGCGCTGGCGCGACGTTCGTCACCCACCAACAACACGTCGACGTCGAGGGTGCGCGGTCCCCAGCGTTGGTCGCGCACGCGCCGGGCGCGCGCCTCGGCCTCGCGCGCGCGCTCGAGGAGTTCTTCGGGTGAGGCCGCGGTCGTCAGCTCCATGACGAGATTCCAAAAGTCGTCCTGCGCGACGCCGCCCACGGGCTCGGTCTCGTAGACCCGTGACAGTCGATAGGGCTCGCCCGACGACACCACCGCCACGCCCAGCGCTAAGTGGGCACCCCGATCACCGAGGTTCGACCCGAGAGAGAAGTGAGCCCGCCTCACGCGCGGCGAAGCGTGCAGCGCACCCCCACCGTGGCCACGTCCTCGGGAACCGGGGGACGGAGTTTGCGCACGGCGACCGTGACGGCGTCGATGCTCGCGTCCAACGCGAGGATCGCCTGCGCCACGCGGTAGGCCAAGGTCTCGAGAAGTAAGAACGAACCCTCGCGCGCCAGGCGACTCGTGAGGGCGATCACCTCGGCGTAGTTCGTCGTCGCCGAGAGGTCGTCGTTGATCGCCGCCGCCTCGAAGGGGCGTTCCAGGTCGAGATCAAAGCTCAGCGGTTGGGTTCGGTCGCGCTCTTCGCGCAGGACCCCCACTACCGCGCTGACCCGCAGGTCGCGCAGTTCAATCACGTCAGTCACGGGGAATCTCGGGTAGATCGAGCAAGAGCGAGCGCCCGTCCGGACCCACCGACCGGCGCACCAGACGCTCAACCAGCGCGACCGACGCCGGCACCGTGGGCACGCGTTTCGACCACACCAGGTAGCCAGCCACGACACCGAGCAGTCGATCCGACACGTCGTCACCGTGCAGCAGCACCGTGACGCCCACGTCGTGACAGTTGCTTAAGTCCCGAAAGCAGGCCTCGAGGACTTCGTGTTGCTGCGGGCCACCGCGCAAGACGTAGTGACTCGCCGAGAGGCCGTGTTCCACGTAGTCCGACAGATTCTGGCTGACCGGCAAGATAGAGATGACGCGCGAGAACCCCTGTTGTTTCAACCAGAGCAACTCCTCATCGCGGCGCACCTTACGGTGAACGGCGGTGGAACCCCCCGGACGTTCGGAGATCGCAAAGACGCCACGGTAGACCCAGGTAAAGCCTCGCGGCTCAATCCCCGACGCCCACCGACCCTTCACGCGCCCACCAAGTCGAGGGGACGCGCGATGAGTTCGCGGAGAGCAACCGTAGCCGCGACGTCGTGCACGCGCACCATCCTGACACCATTTAGCATCGACCACGCCGCCGTGGCGAGTGACGCCTCAAGGCGACTCTCGACGGCGTCGTCGCGCCCGCCGAGTACCTCTAAGAATCGCTTGCGACTCGTCCCGACGAGGACCTGCGCGTCGTAGCGCGCCGCGAGCGCCACGAAGAAGTCGAGGTGCGTCAACAACGTCACGTTGTGCGCCACACTCTTGCCAAAGCCGATTCCCGGATCGAGCCACAGGGCCTTCACGCCCGCGCGTCGCGCGCGTCGCGCGAGCTCTTCGAGCGCCGCGCCAACCTCGACCACCACGTCGTCGTAGTGCGGGTCGTCTTGCATGGTGCGCGCCGTGCCCTGGCGGTGCATCGCGACGTAGTCGACACCCAACGCGCCGGCCACCTCGGCCAAGGTGCCCGAGACGTCGTTGATGATGCTCGCCCCGGCGGCGACCGCCTCGCGCGCGACGCGTTCTTTTTGCGTATCGATGGACACCACGCCGTCGCGCGCGAGGACGCGTGTCACCTCGAGTACCCGACGCAACTCCTCGTCGACGTCGACGTCCAGCGCGCCGGGTCGCGTGGACTCTCCCCCCACGTCGACCACGTCGGCGCCCGCGGCGAAGAACGCTCGTCCCCGCGCTACCGCGTCGTCTCGCCCGATCGTGCGCGAGTCGGGGAAGAAGGAGTCGGGGGTCGCGTTGACGATCCCCATGACGAGGGGTGCTAGCGCCACGTGGAGCGGCGCTGGTGGATGTACTGCAGCGCCTCGGCCCGATAGGACGCGTCGTCGCGAAAGACGCCACGCACCGCGGAGGTCACGGTCGTGGCACCCGGTTTCTTCACGCCACGCATCGACATGCAAAAGTGCTCGGCCTCTACCACCACGATTGAGCCGCGCGGGGCGAGCTCGCGCTCCATGGCCTCGACGATGTCGGTCGTCAGTCGCTCTTGCACCTGGAGTCGCCGCGCGAAACCCTCGACCAATCGGGCCAGTTTCGACAGACCGGTGATGCGGCCCTCGCCGTCGGGCAGGTACGCCACGTGGGCTAAGCCCACGAAGGGCACGAGGTGATGCTCACACAGCGAGGTAAAGGGGATGTCGCGCACCATCACCATTTCGTCGTAGCCCTCGTCGAAAGTCACGCGCAGGTGCTCGCCGGGATCACGTTCGAGACCCTCGAAAAGTTCGACGTACATGTCGGCGACGCGTCGCGGTGTTTCCACCAGACCGGGGCGCGTCGGGTCCTCACCAATAGCTTCGAGCAGCTCGCGTACTAGGGACTGAACGCGATCGCGATCGACCACCGTTACGCTCCGCCGACGTAGGTATAGATGGCGTCGAGATTGCGGTACTTCTCGTTCACGTCGAGACCGTAACCGACAACAAAATCGGCGGGAATCGAAAACCCGACGTAGCGCAGCGACTGTTGCACTCGCTGCTCGCCTTCCTTGAGGAGTAGGGCGCAAACCTCGAGTGACGCGGGGCTGCGAGCCCCGAGGTACTGGCGCAAGTAGTTCAGCGTGAGTCCCGAGTCGACCACGTCTTCGACAATCAGCACGTCGCGGCCGGCCAGGTCAACGTCGAGGTCCTTGACGATGCGTACCACGCCCGAGGTCTTGGTCGCCGCGCCGTAGGACGACACGGCCATGAAGTCGACCTCCACCGGCAACTCGACGGCTCGCATCAGGTCACTCATGAAATTGATCGCGCCCTTTAAGACGCACACCAGCAAGGGGGGGTTCTCGGCGTAGTCGAGCGAGATTTGACGACCGAGCTCGAGGACGCGGTCGTGAACCTCCTTGGCCGACACGACTACCTCGCCGAGGTCGTGTCGCGCCCACGTGGCGGTGAAATCGTCCGGCGAGTAGTTACCCATGGCTGGTCAGCGTAGTGGAGCCTTCCTCGAGTCGCAGGTGCTGGGCGCGACGCGCGAGTCGTCGTCCACCGCGTAGCTCGGTCGCGGTGACGCGTCCGAAGACCACGTCGAGGGCGCGAGCGACCTCGTCGGCACTCGGCGCGTAGCGATCACCCCACGCCTCGTCGGCCGCCAGTTGCGCGCGCAGCCACCGTCGAAGTCGCGCGAGCGGCCAGGTCACCAGTTCTCGACAGTCCACGTCACTCAGCGCGCGCGTCGCGTCGATCTCGGTGAGCGCGTCGAGCCATCGCCGTTCCTCGTGCATCATGGCGGCGCCACGCGCCACCACGGGTACGACGTCACGTTCGGCGACGTCGTTCATAACCCCGAGTAGTTCGTGGCGCACTCGATTGCGGCGAAACTGCACGTCGTCGTTCGTCGCGTCGTGACGCGCCGTCACGCCGCACGCGCGCACGAAGGCGTGCAACGCCGCGCGACGCACGCCGAGCAGTGGTTTCGTGGGCTCACCAATCATCGGCGTGAGTCCGTCGACCCCCGCGCCGCGCAACAGGTTCAACACGATGGTCTCCACCAGATCGTCCATCGTGTGGCCGGTCAGCGCCCCGGCGGGCAGAGCACGGCGGCGCGCCTGTCGCGCCCGGGCCTCGAAGTTCGGTCCCGGCTCGACGTACACGTCGTGGCCCACGAAGGCGACCTCATGATCGCGCGCGTAGTTCGCCACGAAGTCCGCGTCCTCGTCGGCCCCGACGCGCGCGTGGTGATTGACGTGATGCACGGTGAGTGAGAGACCGCGGGCGTGCGCGAGCAGGAGTAGACCCATCGAGTCCGGGCCGCCCGACACCGCGAGGTCCACCACACTCCCCGGCTCGGGGAAGGTGCAGATCGCCAGCAGGGCGTCGGCGTCGCTCACGTCCGTAATCTACGCAACGCGCGTCGCGCGTTGGCGCGTGCGCCAGGCGTCGCGCGATCGCGCGACCACGTAGGTGCTCGACGCGAGCGCGGTGATCCAAAAACTCACCGGTCCGCCCCACCACACCGCCAAGAACAGACCAAGCCACGAACTCACCAGCGCGATCGCGCACGACAGCGCGAGCGCCCGCAGGGGGCGATTCGTCAACTGTTCGGCCGCAGCGGCGGGCGCGACGAGGAGCGAGAAGACCAGCAGCACGCCCACGATCTGAATCGCCACCACCGTGGTCAACGCCAGGAGCGTCAAGAAGATCAGCGACAGCACCCGTTCAGAGAGTCCGCGCGCCTGCGCCGACGACGGGTCGACCGACACGAATAACAAGGGTCGGTAGATCAGCGACAGCGCCGCGACGACCACGAGCGAGACGCTCGCCACGAGTGTTACGTCGCCCCACGTCACCCCGAGGATCTGGCCAAAGAGGATGGAGTAGGTGGCGTCGGCGTAGCCGCTGTAGAGCGAGATGAACAACACGCCGAGCCCGAGTGCGGCGGTCAAGGTTACCCCCACGACCGCGTCACGGTCGCTCAGCGTCGCGCCCCCGAGCCCAATGAGGACACCCGCCACGAGACAGAAACCGAGCAGACCAATCACCGGCGCGAGGCCCAGCAACACCGCGCCGGCGGCCCCGGCAAAGCCCACGTGGCCGATGGCGTGCGCCGCGAAGGCTTGGCGACGCAACACGACGAAGTAGCCCACGGCGCCGGCCGCGACGGCCACCGCACTCACCGCGTAGAAGGCGTGCTGGACAAAGGCCAGTGACAACAAGAACCAGAGACTCACGCGTCCCCCTCGTAGTACTCGGCGAAGTGCGCGTGGGTCTCTTCATCGACGTGGCCCGAGGTCGCACCCGCGTGCGCGTGCGCACCCGTCGGTGAGTGCGGGTGCGGATGCGGGTGCGGGTGCGCGAACTCTTCTTCGAGTCCCACAATCACCCGGCGACCTCGCGGGGTCACCACGATTTCGATGGCGTGACCGTAGAGCTCACTCAGCACCGCCTCGTTCACGACGTCGTCGAGGGGGCCACTACGTACCTGGCGCCGCGCGATCCACAGCACCTGATCGACGATGGGCGCGAGAGGGTTGAGGTCGTGCGCCACGACCACGACCGCGGCGCCGGTGGTGTCGCGAAAGAGATTGATGAGGTCGACAATCTCCCCTTGCGCCGCGAGGTCGAGCGCCGCGAGCGGCTCGTCCAGTAACAGCAGTGCCGGGTGAAAGACGCTGGCGTGCGCGAGCGCGACGCGCTGGCGCTGACCGCCCGAGAGTGCGTACAGCGGTCGATCGGCAAAGACCGTGGCCCCCGCCAAGGCGAGCGCGTCGCGCACGGCTTTCGTCTTGCTCGCCGCGTCGCGTCCCCACCCGAAACGAGTCCCGTCAAAGCCGAGACCCACGTACTCGCGCGCCGTGACGCGCAGATCACTGTCGCGCCGAGACTGGGGGAGATAGCCCACGCGCGCGTTCCCGCGCGCGGGTGGTTCATTAAAGACGCGCACCGAACCGTCGCTCAACGGCACCAGCCCCAAGACCGTCTCCAGCAACGTGGACTTTCCCGCACCGTTGGGTCCGAGCACCACGTTGATGGAGCCTGGCTCAATCGTGACGTTGGCCTCACGCCAAATCAGACGTCCGCCGCGCACCACGGACGCGTCACGGAATTCGACCGCGCTCACGCCGCGCAGCCTTGACGAACGAGGGCGCGTTGCAGCCGTGCGATCACCGAGTCGATGAAGCCCACGTACCGATTGCCGATCATCGTTTCGGTGACGTCCACCAGTGGCACACCCTTCAAGCGGGCCCGCGCCACGACGGCTTGAGTGAGTGGCGTCGCCGTTTGGGTGTTGTTCAACAAGAAGGCGGGTCGTTGGCCGAGCTGCGTCAGCGCGAGGGCGAGTGAACCAATGTTCGGGTCAATACCGTTACTGACGGCCAGTCGAAACGACGCCGGCGTCACCACGCGCAGACCCGCCAAGTCCAATAGTCGCGTCGCGACGTCCTCAGTTGCCGCGACGGGGACGCCAGCGCAGCGCGCCTTGAGGGCGGTGAGACGTTGGGTGCTCGCCGCGAGTGCACGCTCGAGTTGACGAGCGCGCGCCGCGAGACGCAGCCCGGGGTCAATGGCGTGCAGGCGTTGGGCGAGGGCCGCCACGAACCTCGCCGCGATAGTGGGGCTGTAAAACAAGTGCGGGTTCTCACCGTCACGCACGTGAACCATGGCCGCCACGTTCACCACGCTGACGTGGGGGTTCGACACGGCCACCAATTTGTTCAACCACCCGTCGTAACCGGCCCCGTTTTCAATAACCACCGACGCGAGCGCCACCTGAGCCGCGTCGTAGACGGTCGCCTCGTGGGCGTGGGGATCGGCGTTGGGATCGGTCAGCAACTTGACGACGCGCGCGTGCGGTCCGACCAGTTGTTGCGCGAGCGCACCCCACTCACTCACCCCGACGACAATGAGGGGTCGCGGGCTCGCCGACGCCGCGAGGTCACTGCCCACGCTGAGGGCAACGACCGCGCCCACGAGGAGACTACGCAGAATCATTCCAGTTAGGATAGATGGAATCATTCCAGAAAGCAAACAATTCGCCACTACGCTTTAGA
>JANWIR010000066.1 GCA_025449805.1 Acidimicrobiales bacterium
GCGCTTTTGAGCCAGGCCGAGGCCGACGTCGCCAACGGCAACGTCGTCGCGGCCCTCAGTGCCTATGCCCAGGTGCTGGCCGTTGAACCAGGCAACGTGGTCGCGTTGACCCAGACCGGCTGGCTCGACTTCAGCGCGGGTAGCGCCGATCACCGCGCGTCACTGGTGAGCCTTGGTGTGAGCGATCTCGCGCGCGCGCTCGCGCTCGCGCCCAACGATCCGGCCCCGCGCCTCTACTACGCGATCGTCGCGGCCTCGACACCGGGCGAAAGGTCGCTCGCGATAAAGGAGTTTCGTATCTTTCTCAGCCTGCGACCCTCGAAAGGTCAACTGGCGGTGGCGGCGCCCTTCTTACGACAGTTGGGCCTCGCGCCGCGCTAGGAGAACTAGGCCGTCACGCGACAGGTGTCGTCGCCGCGCGCGCGCGAGGTCAACGTGACCTGAGTGCGCTCCGCGCCGAGGCCCTCGAGCATGCCCGCGATCAGACCACGGTCGACCGCGCAGAGGACCGGGTGGTGCGTCGCCGCGGTACCGAAGGGGCAGTTGTCTGATACCACCGAGCTCGAGGCCGCGTCACTCTCGGCGCGCGCGTTAAAGCCGTGCGCGGTGAGCAGTCCCGCGATGGAGGACATGGCGCCCTTCACCGATTTGGTCGAGTCACTCGGGCCGACCTCTTCGACGAGGGCGCGACCGTACTCGACGCCGACGTCGTGGGCCATAGCCTCGGCCGCGTCGGGGCCTAGTCGTTCGAGCGCCATTTCGAGCAGCGCCACCAACAACGCATCGCGACGCACCGAACCCTCGAGCGTGACCGACTCGTCCACCACGCGATAGCCCTTGGCCGGACGGCCAACGGTGGTTTTGCGCACGTTGTCGTAGGTGACGTAGCCGCCGTCGTGCAGTTTTTCCAGGTGGTGGCGCACGACGTTGGCGTGGACCTGACAGTGGGTGGCGAGATCGGTGGCGGTCGCCCCGGGATGTTCGCGCAGGTAGAAGTAGATCTTTCGACGGGTCGAGTCACCAAACGAGTGCGTGAGACTCGTCACCGTGGCCGTGAACAGGGCCGGGTCGAGCTCGCTCTCGTGGGTCGCACTCACGGCTAAAAGTCTAGGAGTTGGCGCTTCGAGCGCGACGGTAACCTCAAGTGGCTCAGATAAAGGACCGCCGTGACCCTCAACCAACCACTTCGTGCGCGCCTCGGCGCGATTAAAGAGCCCCAACTGGTGCGCGGTCTCGAGGAGATCGGTTTCCTCGGCACCGTTGCGGAAAACGGCGAGCGCGTCGAGCTCGTCGTGCCGGTGACCAACTGGCCCCACCTCGAACACCTGCGCGACGAAATTCTGAAGGTCGCCCCCGGCGCTGAGGTGACGGTGCGCACAATGAACGACCAAGAGCGCTTGGAGCTGCGCAACTTCTTGCGCGGCGCGATGGCCGCCGCGCCCGGCCCGGGTCTACACGACCACGGCGACGCCGCGCCCAAGGTGCTCGACCGCCTCGCCAAGACCCGCGTACTCGGCATCTCCTCCGGTAAGGGCGGCGTCGGCAAGTCATCGGTGACGGTCAACCTGGCCATCGCTCTCGCGCAGCGGGGCTTGGACGTGGGCGTGCTCGACGCCGACGTCTACGGCTTTTCGCTCCCGAAGATGCTCGGCGCGACCGACGATCCCATCGTGCTCGGCGACACCGTGATCCCGACGTTGGTGCACGGGGTGCGCGCGATCTCGATGGGCTACTTCGTCGACGACGCCCAACCGGTTATCTGGCGCGGCCCGATGCTGCACAAGGCCATCGAACAACTCGTCACCGAGGCCTGGTGGGACGAGCCGGATTTCTTATTGATTGATAGGCCCCCGGGAACCGGCGACGTCGCACTGACGTGGTCAGAGATCGTGCCGCGCGCCGAGATGTACGTCGTGACGACGCCCCAAGCCGCGGCCCAACGCGTCGCGCAACGTTCGGCCTACGCCGCGCGCAAGTTGAAGCTCGCGCTGCGCGGGGTGATTGAGAACATGAGTTGGTTCGACGCCCCCGACGGCACGCGCTACGAACTCTTCGGCGCGGGTGGTGGTGAACAGTTGGCGCGCGAACTCGGCGTCGCGCTGCTCGGCCAGATTCCGCTCGACCCGGCGCTGCGCGACGGGGGCGACCGGGGCGAACCCATCATCGTTTCCGCGCCCGACTCGAGCGCGGGACTGGCCTTTCACGCATTGGCCGAGCGCGTGGCTCAGCAGGGTCCCGCGCGGGTCTATCGTCAAGAACTCAAGCTGGTCTAACCAGAGTCAGGGGGGCGTCGTGGACGTCGAGGGCAAGGTAGTGGTCATTACCGGGGGCGCGAGCGGCATCGGTCTCGCGAGTGCGCGCGCCTTCGCCGCGGCCAAGGCGAAACTCGTGCTCGGCGACATCGAGGCCGGTCCGCTCGAGGCGGCCGTGGCCTCGCTCGCGGCCGAGGGCGCTGAGGTCGTCGGCGTCGCCACCGACGTCACGCGCGAGGCGGACGTGCTCGCCCTGCGCGACGCGGCGCTGGCCAACTTTGGCGCCGCGCACGTGATCTTCAACAACGCCGGCGTCGCGGCCGGTCCGACGATCGGCACACCGACCAAGGTTTGGGAGTGGGTGTTGGACGTGAACTTAAACGGCGTCATCTACGGGCTGAACGCCTTCTTGCCGCTGTTCCTCGAACAGAACGAGGGCCACGTCATCAACACCGGCTCGTTGGCCGGCTTGGGCGGCGTGCCCGGCATGGGCGCTTACTGCGCGAGCAAGTTCGCCGTGGTGGGCATCTCGGAGTCGCTGTTTCACGAGCTCGCGCTCAGTGGTGCCAACGTCGGGGTGTCGGCGCTCTGCCCGGGCTTTGTGAAGACGCGCATCTTTGAGTCTCAGCGCAATATGCCCAACGAACTCATTAGCTACAACGAAGATCCGCGCGCGCGCGCCATCGCCGACATCGCCCAAAGCGCCGTCGAGGCGGGAATTGACGCGAGCGAAGTTGGCCAACGCGTCCTCGACGCCGTGGTCAATCGAAAGTTCTGGATCCTCACCCACGAACACGCGGCGCTGCGCACGACCGAGCAACGACTCGAGTGGATGCGCGGCGGCCCCGCGCCGGGCATCAACCTGCAGGCGGCGACGCAGCCCTAACTAGTGCGTGAGGTCGCGCACGACCTGCGCGATGCCCTTACCCCACGCGCGGAGTTGGAATCCGGGTAGGTACGAGACGCCCTTCGCGGTGTGGTCGACCATGGGGGCAGCTAAGAACTGCTCTTGACCACGGGCGTTAATGAAGTAGGTCACCGAGGTGTGCTGTACGTCGGCGGTCGGTGACGGCGCGAGGACCGCGACGCCGTACGCCTCCCACGCCTTTAACAGGGCTGGGTACGAACCCGTTAAAAAGTGCCAGCTCGCAATGGTGTTGAGGCCGTGTTCACGCGAAAAGACGTTGACGTTCTTGGTGGTGAGGTTGTACTGATTGACGTTGATGGCCAAGAAGACCGTGTCTTTAGCCTTCGCGCCAAGATCGTGGTTGGCGTCGATGAGTTCCTGGGAGACGATGGGACAGATGTCCGTGCAGTGCGGGTCCATGAAGTTCAACACGACGTTCTTACCGCGCAGGTCGTGCAGCGAAATAGTTTTGCCGTACTGATCGGTGAACGTGAAGTCGGGCGCGGCCCGGCGCGGTAGCGGCGAGAGTGACATCAGATTCACCGTCGCGTTACTGAGATTGCTCGGCACGCCGTAGGGGCGCGGAATCGTCGTCTGCGCACTGCCCCTTTGCTGATGCAGGGCAAAGACTAAAAGACCCGCGGCTACGGCAATGGAGACCAACAGACCCGCGACGAGCGCGACAAAAGGTCGGTTCTGCACGACCCAAGCGTAGCGGTTGGTAAAAGATTTACGAGACCCGCGCGACGCCACGGCGCGCGACGTTAGCGGTCGATGCCGCTCGGCAGCTGATCGGTGGGCCAGTTGAGGAGGGTCACCGCGGCGCGGCAGGCGAAGCGGTCGGTCATGCCCGCGACGTACTCCACGGCGGCGCGCAGGGCTTGAGCGTCCGACGCGACGAAGTGCGCGTCGGCCGCGACGTTGGGGATTAACCGTGGGTGACTCGCGTAGTGCTCGACGAGGGCGCGCAGCATCGCGACGACCTTGTGGGCCTGCTCGCGTGAGGGACCCCGGAGATAGATCCGCTCGTAGTTAAAGCCGCGAAAGGCGGCGAGGGCCTCGGCGTGACGCGCGTCCATGCCGATGACGCCCTCGGCACGCACCGTCTCGATGACGGCGTTAATGAAACTGCCCAACTGCTGACCGCGCCGTTCGCCGCAGCGTTCGCGCACGACCGCCGGCAGTTGCTCGAGGTCCACCACCCCCGCCGACAGCGCGTCTTCGAAGTCGTGACAGACGTAGGCGATCCGGTCGGCCCACGACACGACCTCCCCCTCGGGCGTAGCGGGGGCCGGTCGGGACCACGAGTGATTACGAATGCCGTCGAGGGTCTCGTGACAGAGGTTCAGATCGCGCAGCGCCACGTCGGCTCCCCACGTGGCGTGGTCGAAGCCACCCTCGACGTAGGGGTCGAGGGCCTCCTCGCTGGCGTGACCGCCCGGACCGTGGCCGCAGTCGTGCCCGAGGGCGATCGCCTCGGTGAGGGCCACGTTGAGCCCGAGCGGCCGCGCGATGCCCGTCGCCACCTGGGCGACCTCGAGGGCGTGCGTGAGGCGCGTGCGCATGTGATCTTCGGGAAAGACGAAGACCTGGGTCTTACCGGCTAAGCGGCGAAAGGCGTTGGAGTGCAGCACGCGGTCGCGGTCGCGCTCAAAGCAGGTCCGCCACTCGTCGGGCTCCTCGTCGCGGCGACGGTGTCCGGCGCCGTAGGCGCGCGTCGCGCCGGGGGCGAGTAACGCGTCGAGTTGCTCCTCGCGCCGCGCGCGACCCGTGGCACCGCGCGCGTCCACGCGCGCGTGGGAGTTCTCGTGGGCGACCGTGAGTGCGTCGCCGTCGCCCTCGAAGCCCTCCATGGTGGCCGCCCAGCGACGGTTGCGCTCACTCGGCACGGGCGTACTCACGAGACACATCATGCCCCAGCGCCGTAACATGGGAAAGTTCCACGCGCACGAGGAGAGCCGACATGGAGATTCGCATTGGCATCGTTCAGTCGATGAAAGAGATCGACGTCGAACTCGCCGACGACGCGGACCGCGAGGCGATCGCCGCGCAAGTCGAGGCCGCGTTGGCGAACGACGCGATTCTGTGGCTCACCGACCGTAAGGGCCGACGCGTGGGCGTACCGGCCGCGCGAATTGCCTACGTCGAACTCGGCACGCCGGCGCGCGAGCGAGTGGTCGGCTTTGGCACCGTGTAAGTAGTGCTCGACTACCACCTCCATCTCTGGCCCCACGCCGAGTCCTCCACCTGGTTTCAACTCGATCAAATCGCCGCGTACTGCGACGAGGCCGCCCGTCACGGGGTGCGTGAACTCGCCCTCACCGAACACGCCAATCGCTTCGTGCAGGTGCGCGACGTCGTTGGTCCGTGGTGGCTTCGCCAGGGCCACGAACCGACCTCGTCGGTCATGGCCGCCTACTGGGACTTTCACGCGCGCAGCTCACTCGACGAGTACGTCGAACTTGCCCAGCGCGCGAAGGACGAGGGGCTTCCAGTCAAGATCGGACTCGAGGTCGACTACCACCGTGACCAGATGGACGAACTCAGTGCGCTCTATCGCGACTATCCCTTCGACGTGCTGATTGGTTCAGTGCACTGGATTGACGCGTGGGGTTTCGACGACCTCGATAACGAGGTGACGATGCGCGAGTGGGCGTTACGCGACGTCGAGCGCTGCTGGGACGACTACGTGCGCGCCATCGAAGAGCTCGCCGCCACCGGCGCGGTCGACGTGCTGGCCCACCCCGATTTGATTAAGGTCGCCGGCTTTCTCCCCGCAGCACCGCAGTTGTACTGGGACCGCTTGAGTGAGGCGGCGCGCGCCGCGGGCCTCGCGGTCGAGTGCTCGTCGGCCGGTTGGACGAAGCCC
>JANWIR010000067.1 GCA_025449805.1 Acidimicrobiales bacterium
GCGTCGAGGATCTTGGTGCGCGTTGATCCGGGACTCACGACGTTGGCCGTCACGCCGTAGGGCGCGAAGTCCATGGCGGCGGCGCGCACGAGACCAACGACCGCGTGCTTGGCCGCGCTGTAGCCGGCTAAATGAAAGAGTCCCGTGCTTCCCGCGGCGGAGGCAATCGCGACGACGCGACTGTGGGCGTCGGGACCATTGGCGATCAGCGTTGGGGCGGCGGCCTCAATCAATCGTCGCGTGCCGAGCACGTTCACTGACCACACGGCGTCCCACGCCGCGTCGGACATCTCCCACAACGCGCCGCCGCCGGCCACCACCCCCGCGCAGGCCACGACGGCGTTGAGTTGGCCAAAGTGACGCGTCGCCGTCTCCACCGCGAGCGCCATGTCGGTCGCGCTGCGCACGTCACCGACCAGGCCCAACACCCGCTCGCCGTGGCGCGTGACGAGTGCGTCGAGATCGTTCGGGGTAGCGAGTGCGTAGGGGACCTCGACGATGTCGCGACAACGATCGACCGCAACCACGCGATAGCCCTGGGCCACCAACGCGTCGACCGTGGCTGCACCGATCCCGCGCGCGGCACCGGTAACGATCGCGACGCGATTCATCAGCCCAGACGCCGAAAGAAGTCGGGCGGGGCGACGACGTCGTCGCGCGTTAGTTCACTGACGTCGGACTTACCGAGTCCGAGCAACGCCGAGTCGATGCCTCCGCGCAAAACGTCGAGCACGTTCTCGACCCCCGCTTGGCCGTTGGCCGCAAGTCCCCACAGGTAGGCCCGCCCAATCATGACGGCGCGCGCGCCGAGCGCCAGGGCCTTCACCACGTCCGAGCCGCGGCGCACCCCACCGTCGAGCAACACCTCAATCTGATCGCCCACCGCGTCCACCACCGCCGGCAGCGCGCGGATGGGCGCGGGTGTGCCGTCGAGGTTGTTGCCACCGTGATTCGAGACCGACAGTGCGGTGGCGCCAAGGTCGACAACACGCTTGGCGTCGTCGACGCGACTCACGCCCTTCACCATGAAGGGACCATCCCACTGCGCGCGCAGCCAAGCCACGTCGCCCCAGTCGGGCAACGAACTCTGCATCCACTCGTAGTACGCACCAAAGAACGTGGGTGCACTGTGGCCGGGCAGTGCCATATTCGGCGTCGTGAGATCGGGTAGGTGGCCACTCTTCGCGAACGACCAGAGCCAGCGAGGCCGTGCCAGAACTTCGGGCGCGAGTTTCACGACGGCCTTGGCGTTAATTTTCTCGGGGATCCACGGACTACCCCAGTCACGACCGTTCGAAAAGCTCCAGTCGAGGGTCAAGATGACGCCCTTCGCCCCGGCGGCCTTGGCCCGCTCGAGACGCTGGATCATCACGTCGCGTTCGCCCGACCAGTAGAGCTGAATGAACACCGGCGAGTGCACGGCGCAGACCTCTTCAATGGACTTACTCGCGAACGAGCTCAGTCCCATCAGCACCCCGCGCGCCGCCGCCGCGCGCGCGACCGCCACCTCCCCGTCGGGGTGCACGGCCTGCACGCCGGTGGGCGAGATCACGACCGGCATCGAGACCTCCTGACCCATGATGGTCGTGGCCATCGAACGCTGGTTCTTCAGTCCCGCGACGTGCGTAGCAAAGCCCAACGCGTCAAAGGACTGCGTGTTGTCACTCGACGACAGACCCTTTTCGGATCCCGCGATCAACGCGTTGTAGACCGAGGCCGGGAGTCGACGCTGCGCCCGTCGCTGGGCGACCGCCACGGTTTCGAACCACTGTTGCGCCATCGCTCCCCCGCACTTGCTAACTGAGAGCGAGACTAGTGGAGTCGACTTTCAACCCCCGACGCGCGAGCGCACCGTCAGCGCGACGCGCCGCGAGTGATCCTCCTTGGGCGTCGGCAAGGCGACCGCCACGCGCTGGGCCAGCGCCGTTTCACCGTGGCCGAAGACGCACTCGGGATCGGGGTCGCTCAACTCGAGACCGGTAAAGAACTTCGCGGCCATGCACCCGCCCCGGCACGCGTCGTAGGCGCCACACGACGCGCAGGCCCCGGCGCTACCTTCGGCGCGTAACGAGGTAAAGAGTTCACTCTCGCGCCACACCGTGGCGAATCCGGCGTCGCGCACGTTGCCGGCCAGGAACTGTTCGTGAATAACGAAGGGGCAGGCGTAGACGTCGCCGATCGGGTCAATCAGACAGACCACCCGCCCGGCGCCACAGAGATTGAGACCATCGAGTGGCGCGCCCAGTGGCGAGAGGTGAAAGAACGAGTCACCGGTGAGGACCTCGGGCCGCGCGACGAGCCAGTGGTAGAGGTCGCGATTCTGCGCGCGCGTGGGGTGCAGCGCGTCCCAGGTGTCTACCCCTCGTCCCGAGGGCCGCAGGCGCGTCAGTCGCAGTTGCGCGCCGTAGCTCGCGGCCAGCGCCTCGAACGCGTCGAGTTGCGCGACGTTGTGACGCGTCATCACGACGGAAATCTTGAAGGGTCCAAAGTTCGCCGCGGCCAAGTGGTCCATGGCGCGACGGGCCGCCGCGTAACTGCCGGCGCCGCGAATGGCGTCGTTGGTCGGCGCGTCCACGCCGTCGAGGGAGATTTGAATATCGAGGTAGTCCGTCGCGGCGAGACGTCGCGCCGCCGCGGCGTCGAGACGCGTGCCGTTGGTCGAAAACTTGACGCCCACGTGCGCCGCGACCGCGTACTCGACCAGTTCGAAAAAGTCGCGGCGAACCATGGGCTCGCCCCCGCCCACGTTGATGTAGAAGATCTGCATCGCGGCAATCTCGTCAATCAACGACTTGGCCTCGGCGGTCGAGAGTTCGCGCGGGTCACGCCGTCCCGACGACGAGAGGCAGTGCGTGCACGCGAGATTGCACGCGTAGGTCAACTCCCACGTCAAACAGATCGGCGCGGCGAGTCCGCGTTCGAAGCGGTCGCGCAGTGACGAGTTAGCTGGCACGAAGGAGACCCGACTGCTCGAGCGAACTGAGGGCTTGCAGGTAGCGCGAACGTTCCGCCGGCGCCACCAGCGCGTCGAGGGCGCCGTTGAGGTTCTCGTAGGTATCGAGGGCCCGCACCAGGGCGACCAGGGTCGGCGACTTCAAGAAGACCAGCCGACGATTGCCGTGGTGGTAGGCGAGGGCGCCGAAGGCTTCGTCGCGCAGCGACACCTCGGGGCTGAGCACCCACGCGCGCGACGCGTCGAGCGTCGCCGTCGCGACGTCACTCACGATTTAGTAGACGCCGCAAAGGCCGTCAATGGAGACCTCTTCGACGAGCAACTCCTCGACCACCAAGGTGTCGACCTCTTGTTCTTCGCGCACTTTCGTCCCAGTAACCACGTGACCTCCCTTTTGTCTATTCTGACCGCTCGCGCTACCACCGCGGCGACGTGTCAGACTCGCTCGGTGACGCACCTCACGCCCAGCGCGCCCGCCGCGATTGACGTGCCGGTCGACGCCGGAACCCACGTGGCCCTCGACGCGGAGGCCCAGTTCCTCGACGATCGTTTAGTCCTAGGTGGCGCCCCGCGCCGGCTACTCCATCTTCCCGGCGCCGCACGCGACGTCGTCGAGCGCTGGCGCCGCGGGGAGCCCGTGCGCGCGGGCGAGGGCGGTTTCGCTCGCACGCTGGTGAACCAGGGCCTCGTTCGCACGTACCGAACGCATCCCTTTAACCCCGACGAACTCGACGTGGTCGTACCAGTGCGCGACCACCTTGACGCGCTGGGACCACTACTCGCGTCGCTCGCTGGTCTGCACGTCACCATCGTCGACGACGGCTCGCGCGATGCGCAGGCTCTCGCGACGTTGGCCGAACAGGCGGGCGCCACGCTCGTGCGCCACGACCAGTCGCGCGGTCCGGCCGCGGCGCGCAACACCGGTCTTCGCGCCAGCGCGCGTCCCTTCGTCTGTTTCGTCGACGCCGACGTCGAACTCGCCGACGCCCCCGCCGTGCTCGCGCGCCTGTGCGCGACGTTCCACGACCCGCTCGTGGGCGCGGTCGCCCCGCGCGTGCGCGGTGCGCGCGCGCGGACCTGGCGCGGCGGCTTTGAGGAGCGCTTTAGCCCCCTTGATCGCGGGCCCCGTCCGGGTCTGGTGCGCGCCGGCGCCCCGGTGGGCTTCGTGCCTAGCGCGCTACTGGTGGTGCGCCGCGAGAGCGCCGGCGACGGCTTTGACGAGTCACTGCGCGTGGGCGAAGACGTCGACTTCGTCTGGCGCCTCGGTGACCGGGACTGGCTTGTGCGCTACGAGGCCGACGTCGTCGTGACCCACGGCGCCCGCGACTCCTGGGCGGCGTGGTGGCAACAACGCGTGGCCTACGCCGCGTCGAGCGCCGAGCTCGCCACGCGACACGGCGAGCGCCTCGCCCCACTACGCGTCGATCCCGTCTCGCTCGGTTCGCTGGTGAGTCTGTTCGCCGGTCGAACGGCCCTCAGTGGACGCATTCTTCGCGTCGCCGAACGACACCTCGCCGCGCAACTGCCCCCCACGACCAAGGAACCCGCGCGCGTCGCGCGCGAGGTCGTGGGTCGCGGCATACTTCTTGGCGCGGGACCCTTGGCGCGCGCGCTGGTGCGCAGTTACGCGCCCGCGTTGTTGGTGCTCCTCGTGATCCCGCGCGCGCGACGACGCCTGGTGGGCTTGCTCGCGCTCGGCGTCGGGTGGCGTTGGCGCCACGAACGCTTTCGACTCCGCGATCTTCCTCTTGGCGTCGCCGACGACCTCGCCTACGCGAGCGGGCTGGTCGCCGGCGCGTGGCGCCTCCGCCAGTGGCGAACGCTCACCCCAGTCGTGACGTCGAGCTCGCTACGCTGGCGCGACTTTTTGCCCCTCGGTCGTCGACCGGGTGACGTCGACGACGTCTAGAAACGCACCACGCCGCGGACGTTCTTGCCGTCACGCAGATCCTGGTAGCCCTGTTCCACTTCGTCGATGGTGTACTCGTGGCTGATCATCTCGTCCACGGGGAACTTGCCCTCGTGGTGCAGACGCAACAGTTTGGGGATCTGCAGTCGTGGCGCGCCCGA
>JANWIR010000068.1 GCA_025449805.1 Acidimicrobiales bacterium
ATGGGTAAGGGCATGGGTGCCGCCATGGTCATGGCCACCGTCCGGACCGTGCTGAAACTGATCGCGCGTACGCCGGTGTTGGCCGACGCACTCCAAGAGGCCGCTCAGGTACTTGATGAGGATCTCAATCGAACCGCGTCGTTCGTGACGCTCTTGGACGCACGTTTGACGCGCGCGACGGGTGAGATCGAATACGTTGACGCCGGGCTCGGTTTGGCGCTCATTCTGCGCGGTGATGGTCGCTTCGAGCGCCTGGGCGTGCGAGGTCTGCCACTCGGCATTGACTCCCAAGCGCGCTGGCAGTCGGGTTACGAGCGCCTCGAGGTCGGTGACTCTCTGGTGATCTTCAGTGACGGCATTTACGACGCACTCGGGGGCACGGACGCGTCCTTCGGTCAGATCGCGCGCACGCTCTTCGCGGCGTCGACGCTCGACGAGGGCATCTGCACAATTCTCGGCGGTTTCGCTGATCGTCCGGCCTCTGACGACGTCACGATCATTGCGGTGCGACGTAATGGTCGTCAAGGTTCGTCCATCCAATAACCCGCACCTGAATCGAGATCGACCATGCCGTATCCTTTGGTGAAGAACGCCGCGACGCTTCCCGCGCGAGGGCAGCAAAGGACCGAGATGGATCACATCGAGCTGGAAAAGCGTCGCTTCGGAATCTCCGACCAGAACGCGGAAGAGGTTCGACTCCGGGTTCTGAACGACCTCCACGTTCTCGACAGCCCCGCCGAGGACCGATTCGACCGCTTGACCATGCTGTGTCAGATGCTCTTTGACGTGCCGATCGCCGCGATCTCGCTGATTGACCGTGATCGACAGTGGTTCAAATCGAAGCAGGGAATCGACCTCGATGAAACATTGCGCAAGGACGCCTTTTGCAACGTGACGATTCAAAGCCCGAATGTTTTCGTGGTGGAAAGCGCATCCACGGATCCGCTCTTCGCCGATAACCCCTACGTCCTCGGGGCGCCGCAAATCGAGTTCTACGCCGGCTACCCGCTCGAAGTTCAGGGCCAACGCTTGGGCGCGCTGTGCATCATGGACTCCGAAGCACACGCCTTTACGCCGGAACAGAAAGAGACGTTGCGGGACTTGGCGCATTGGGTGCAAACCGAGTTACAACGCGACGAAGAGCGCGAGCGGGCCACCGAGGTACACCGGGCCATGATGCCCGAGCCACTTGACGCGATTGAGGGCTACCAGTTGGCGGGGCTGTGCAAACCTTCGCACGCGGTTGGTGGTGACTACTACAACTGGCGCCGGAACGAGGCCGGTCAGCTCGAAATCGTGCTCGCGGACGTCATGGGCAAGGGCGTCGGCGCCGCGGTCATTATGGCGACGGTCCGCGCGGCCGTCATGACGGTCGCGCGGCGCGAGTCCATCGCGGACTCCATCGCGGACATCGCCCACGCACTGGACGCGGACTTCGTGAGCACGGGTTCGTACGTCACCCTCTTTAAGGCTCGGGTGTCGACCGATTCGGGCGAGGTGAGCTACGTCGACGCGGGACTTGGCATGGCCACGATTACTCGGGCCGACGGAACGTTCTCGCGTCTGGAGACGCGCGGGCTCCCGCTTGGCGTCGACGTTGCGGCGACCTGGCCCGTGGGCCACGCGACGCTTGAACCAGGCGACACGTTGCTGGTGGCCAGTGATGGACTTTGGGCGATGATGGGTGGCGACGTCGCCGCGCGCGACGAGATTATTCGTCGGGTTCACGCCCACGCGGACCTGAACGAGGGCATCCACAGTCTTTTGGCCGAGGCGACGGTTGATCAAGTGAGAGACGACATCACGATCGTGGCGGTGAGACGTAACGCCATTCCATGAGCGCCCCAAAGGACATAATCCTTAAGGGCGGTCAACTTTTTTTCGTACGAGTACTGGTCTTTTCGTCGCTCGTCTTTGGACTTCGTTACGTCGAGTGGCGCTGGCTCCATTCGCTCAACATGTCCCAGTGGTGGATCTCGGTTCCGCTGGTCACGGCCGAGACCTACTCGCTGATCGACGGCCTGCTCTTCGGCATGGCGATGTGGCGCAGCGGTCGGCGCAAGAAGCCCGAGCCGCTCAATCGTCGCGCCACCGTGGACGTCATGATTACGACGTACAACGAACCCATCGAGCTGGTCATGGCGACGGCGCGCGCGGCAAAGTCGATTTCGTATCCCCACGCCACGTACATCCTCGATGACGGCAAGCGTGATGAGCTCCGCGAGCGTGCGCTCGCTGAGGACTGCGGGTACATCACGCGGGGCGAGGAGTGGGTCAATCGACCCCTGCACGCCAAGGCGGGGAACCTCAACAACGCGTTGATGGTCACGAGTGGCGAATTCCTCTTGATTCTTGACGCCGACATGCGGGCGGAGCCCCAGATCCTCGACGAGACCTTGGGTTACTTCAATGACCCCAAGGTCGCTCTGGTCCAGACGCCCCAAATCTTTTGGAACGTCAAAAACGAGGATCCGCTCGGGAGTCAGGCGCCCCTGTTTTACGGACCCATCATGCGCGGCAAGGATGGCTGGAACTCGGCCTTTTTTTGCGGGTCGAACGCAATCTTGCGACGTGAAGCCTTGATGCAGTTAGCCCTCACCGGCTACGTCCAGGACGTCGCGACGGTGCTGAAAGAGACACTGCGTCGTTCGAAGAAGATTGTCAAGCGAGCCCGTAAGCAAGCCGCCGGAATGCCCAGTGTGGCGTCCGCGCTGCAAGAGATCAGTGCCGCCGCTCGTGACGCGCGTCGGGCCGTGCGTCGGGGTACCTCTCTCGGGGAAGTGACCCACGAGTTTCAACGTCGCGTTCGTGCCGCGTCGCGCGACACCATTCACGACGACCTCGCGCAGATGCGTCAAGACCTGGAGTCCCTCGGTGACGCGGGCGCCGCGACGTCCTTGGCGCTCATGGAGCGCGAAGAAGCCATCGTGAATCGATTGAGCGAGCTCGACGCGTCACCCCTTCAGGCGCTGACCTCGTTAAAGGAGATGGTCGAGACCTTTGACGTGGGACGCGCGCACGAGGGCCAGCCCCTCATGCCGCTCGCGACGATCTCCGTGACCGAGGACATGGCGACGGCGATGCGTCTTCACGCGTTGGGCTGGAAGAGCGTGTATCACGATCACCTCCTCGCGCACGGCATGGCCCCGGAAGATTTGGGCGCCGCGCTGCAGCAGCGCTTGCGCTGGGCCCAGGGAACACTTCAGGTGATGTTGCGCGAGAATCCGTTGGCCAAACGCGGTCTCAGCGTGGCCCAACGGTTGATGTACTTCGCCACCATGTGGAACTACCTGTCGGGATTCGCGAACTTCGTCTTCGTGGCGGCGCCGGTGCTGTACCTGAACTTCAACGAACGCCCGGTGCACGCTTACTCGACGGACTTTCTCCTCCATCTCTTGCCGTACATCATCGCCAATCAAGGTATGTTCATGCTGATTAGTTGGAAACGGGGACAAAAGAACATTCCCACGTGGCGGGGTCAGCAGTACAGCTTCGCCCTCTTCCCGCTATGGATACGCGCGGCGCTTACGACGGTGGCCAACGTCTACTTCGGTCGTCCATTGGGTTTCGTCGTCACACCAAAAACCCGTGCCGAAACGTCAACGGCGCAGATGCTGAAACTCGTCTGGCCGCAGATCGCCGCGATGGCCGTCTTGGTGTTGTCAACCTTCGTCGGCTTCATCAAGTTGTACCTGGGTGTCGCGCCCAGCGTTGAGGGAACCTGGCTGAATGTAGTATGGGTCGCGATCGACCTTTTGTGGATGAGCGTTGTCTTTCGCGCCGCGAGTTACCGAGGATTTGAGGCACCAGCACCATGACAACATTTGCAACGACCACTACGGATTCGACGTTGATCGTGCGGCCGAACGGTCGACTGGACCTAGTGGCGGCCCCCGAACTGCGCGAGATCGTCGCGAAGTCAATTGCCGGTGGCGTCGTGAACGTGGTCGTTGATTTGGCTGACGTGGACTTTTTGGACTCGTCGGGCTTGGGCGCGCTGGTGACGGGCCTCAAGTCGACGCGCCAAGCCGGCGGCAATCTGCGCATCGCGAGCGCGACTGAGCAGGCACTCATCGTTTTGGACCTGACCATGATGCAGCAGGTCCTCTTTCCCTACCCCAGTGTCGAAGCGGCCCTGGAGGCGCCGTGAGCGTGGTCGTGATGCACGTGCGCGCGGAACTGCCCGGCGACGAATCGTCACTGGACTCGATGCACCAACTCTTCGCGACCCTCTGGGACGGCGCGCCCGCGGTGACCACGCGCGACCGCGTGCTCTTCTCGCTGGCGGTGGCCGAGATTGCCGCCAACGTTATTGAACACGTCCTACCCATGTACCGCGAGTGGGCGCTCGACCTCACCGCGTGGGACGACCACCTCGAGGCGTCGATTCGCCACCCCGGCCCCGTCGTCGAGCGGGGCCTGTCGGATTGGGCGATGCCCGGCGAAGACGCCGAGAGTGGCCGGGGTCTCGCGCTCGCCGCGGCCGCGTCGTCACTGCACTACTCGCACTCCGCGGACCCCGAGGGATCCGAGTGGCGCGTGGTGCACCAACTGCTTTCTTAAAAGAACGCCGCGCAGAGGTCGTAGAGCTCACGGGGAACCGGGCGCTGACCAATCGCGACGTCGGCCAGTGGTGAGAGGACCACGCGATTGTCGTGAACAACGGGAATCGTGCCGAAGTGTTCGGCGGCGACCGCGTCGTACGCACCCGCGCCGACGCGCGTTGCCCACACGCGGTCGTAGGCGGTGGGGCTACCGCCGCGCTGGAGATGTCCGAGCACGGTCGTGCGCACTTCCACCTCGCCGTGTTCTTCAATGCGCGCCGCGACGAACGGTCCGACTCCGCGCGACGCAAGAGGAGCGCCGCGCACGCCCTCGCGGGAGAGTTCGCCGGCCTCGACGCCGCCGAGTGTTGCGAGATTGACGCCTTCCGCGACGACGATGATCGAGTAGCCCAATCCGGCGCGTCGGCGAGCCTTGACGTGATCCAAGACGTCACGCATGGACATCGGAAACTCCGGAATCACGATCAGATCAGCCCCGCCGGCGAGTCCGCCGAGTGCGGCCACCCAGCCGGTCGATCGACCCATGGTCTCGACCACGATGACGCGGTGGTGGGACGCCGCCGTCGTGTGGAGGCGGTCAAGGGATTCAGCGACGAGGGCGATGGCGCTGTCGAAGCCGATGCAGTAGTCGGTCCCGGGGAGATCGTTGTCGAGCGTCTTGGGAACGCCGACCACCGGCGCGTGACGTTCGGCCAGCCAGTGCGAGATGCGCTGGGTGCCGTCGCCGCCGATGGCGATCAGTGCGTCGAGGTGCTCGTTAATGGCCGCGAGCACGCGTTCACGCCCGCCCGGGGGCGCGTCGAGATCGAATCGCGCAGTACCGCGCAGGGTCCCGCCCTGGCCAATGACGTCACGCAACTGGTCGGCGCGCAGGGGCGTGCCGGCGTACTCCTGGGCGAGACCCGCCCAGCCGTTGGAAATGCCGATCACCTCGTGGCCGTCACGCCAGGCGCGTTGGCCGATGGCGCGAATGGCCGCGTTCAGCCCCGGGGCGTCACCGCCTGCGGTTAGAACACCGATACGCAAGGCAACTCCTCACACCAGACCCACTACGAGTGTAGAAGTCAGGTCACGAGGATCTCGAGTCCCTAGTGCGCGAGGGACTCCTGGCGGGCAACCGCGCTCCGCGAGATCACGATCGTAACGACGTAACTCACCACGAGCGCGACCAGCACGCCGAGGTTGGCGTAAGCCCACGCACCGGTCTTGCCCCCGAGACCGAAGGGTTTTAAGAAGTAACCCTGCCAGGTGAGCCACGACGCCAACGAGTTGGTGACGAGTCCCCAGCCCAACACGCTCGACACGATCGTCGTGAGAACGGCCCCCCAACGAATATCGCCGTAGCGCCCCGTGACGTCGAAGAACTCGCCTTCGGCGTAGTTCGCCGATCGAACGGTCAGGTCACCGAGGAACACGCCGCACCAGGCCGCGATCAAGACGCCGACGGTGATGAGGAATCCTTCGAATTGGTAGAGGAAGTTGTTCGACACGAAGACGATGTAGATGGTGCCGATCAGCATGATGACCCCGTCAACGCCGGCGGCGACGAAGCGCGGAATCTTGACGCCGGCGGAGAGGAGCGAAAGACCCGACGAGTAGATGTCAAGGACGGCACCGCCAACGATGCCGAGAATCGCGACGATGGCGAAGGGCACCAGAAACCACGTTGGTAACAGCGTGGTCAGCGCGCCCACCGGGTCGTTACCGATGGCTTTCGAGAGGTCCGTCGAGGACCCAGCGAGGAGGAGACCAAAAAACAACAAGATGAGGGGAGCCACCGACGAACCGAAGGTCGTCCACCACACGACGCCCTTGGTGGAGGCCGAGCGGGGAAGGTAGCGCGAATAGTCGGCCGCGACGTTAACCCACCCGAGACCGAAGCCCGTCATGACGAAGACCAGGGCGCCGACGAGTGCTTGAAAGGAGCCACTCTTGACGGCGGCGACGGCGTGCCAACTGACGTGATGGAAGGTGAGCGCTATGAAGAAAATCGTCAAGACGCCCGTCACCACGGTGATAATTGCCTGCATCCGCATGATGAGGTCAAAGCCCACCACGCCGCCGCCGATGATCAGGGCCGCGATCACGATCATGGCGATAACTTTCACGCCCGTGCCCCCTCCCCAACCGAGCTTCGTAAAGACGGTGGAGGTCGCGAGCACCGCGATCACGGTGAGTGCGGTCTCCCAACCAACGCACAGCAGCCACGAGAACGCGCTCGGCAGTCGATTACCCCGCACGCCGTAGGCCGCGCGGCTAAGAACCATCGTGGGCGCGGAGCCACGCTTACCGGCGGTGGCGATAACACCGCACAATAGGAAGCTAAAGATGATGCCAATGAGCCCCACCACGATTGCCTGGAGAAAGGAGATGCCAAAGCCGAGCACGTACGAGCCGTAACTCAATCCCAAGACGGAGATGTTGGCGCCGAACCAGGGCCAAAAGAGTTCGCGGGGCCGGCCCTTGCGCTCCGCCTCGGTAATGACGTTGATGCCGTTCTCTTCGATACGTAGTGGGCTACTCGTCCCGGTGCCGAGTAGATCCGTGATCTCGTCGTTCACGAGGTCCCCTTTGGTCGTCGTACGTGATTCGTGACGATTGTAAACAAGGGAGTCTCAGGCCCCATCCATTTTCGACCCAAGCGCTCGTTAGAAGTTTCACGTACGGCCTAGGGTGGGCCTTGATGGCTCGACTCTTTTGTCTCGACTCCGTCATGGTCGACATCGTCTTGCGCGTGTCGAATCTGCCGATGTCGGGTGGCGACGTGCTCGCGAGCGAACGACTAATGACGACCGGTGGAGGATTTAACGCGATGAGCGCGGCGTCGCGCCAGGGCGTGACCGCCGTGTACGCGGGCCGGTTGGGACACGGTCCCTTCAGCGACCTCGCGCGCGCTGCACTCGACCACGAAGGAATCGCCGCGCCGGTTGAGCCCGATGACGAACGCGACGTCGGCACGTGCGTCGTACTTCTCGAGCCCAACGGCGAGCGTACGTTCATCACCGCCAATGGTGCCGAGGCGACTCTTCGACCGTCCCACCTCGAAACACTCGGCGTTCGCGCCGACGACGTCGTGCTGATCTCGGGGTACAACGTGATGTACCCCGGCTTCGCGGAGATGGTGCTCGGCTGGGTGGCGCACCTCGAGGGAGTGCTCGTCGCCTTCGATCCCGCGACGCGCCTGGAGGATATTCCCGACGAGTTTCTCTCGCCGATGTTGGCGCGAGTGGACTGGTTGTTGTGCAATCGGCGCGAAGGCGCCGCCTTGAGTGGTGCGGCCACGTCACGAGAAGCGGCGTCGGTTCTCCAGGGTCGTTACGGACGTGGTGTCGTGATCCGTGACGGCGAACGTGGGTGCGTCGTGGCGGCGCCAGGTCACGACCCCCAAGCGGTGGCGGGATTCTCGACCAACATCGTCGATCTCAACGGCGCGGGCGACGTACACAACGGTGTCTTTTTGGCTGAACTCCTTCGTGGCGCGACGCCGGACGAAGCCTCGCGACGCGCCAACGCCGCAGCGGCCATGGCCGTAGCGACGTTGGGTCCCGCGAGTGGCCCGACGAAAGCGGAACTCGACACGTGGTTACGCCACGCGACGCCCTCACGCGACGCTGGTCTATCGTGACCGTCGAGTGCAGTGTCGTGGTGCAAAGCATCGAAGGGTGCGATGGCGTCGTCGTACGAGCCGTGCGCGAGTGCGCGTCGTGCCAGTGACGTTGAGTCGACTCGCGCGCGGTGCGTTGCACGCGAAGTAGTGCATTGAGTGCCATTTCGACGATGGCCAGAACGAGGGGACTGTATGGACCGTCTGCGAACGCCTGATGATCGCTTCGAGGGGTTGCCCTCGTTTTCGTACGTGGCGCACTACGTCGAGGTGACTGATCCCACCGGCGGCGCACCGCTACGCATGGCCTACCTCGACGAGGGACCCCGTGACGCCGACGTCGTGGTGTTGCTACACGGAGAGCCGACGTGGTCATTTCTCTACCGCGTTGTCCTCGCGGATCTGGTGTCGCTCGGCCATCGCGTGATCGCGCCCGATCTCATCGGCTTCGGGCGCTCCGACAAGCCCAGTGCGCGCGAGGAGTACACCTACGCCCGTCACGTGGCGTGGACGCGCGAACTCCTCTTCGACCACCTTGATCTACACGACGTCACGCTCTTCGCGCAGGACTGGGGATCGTTGATTGGCCTGCGGCTGGTTGGCGAGCACCAGGACCGCTTCGCGCGCGTCGCCATTGGCAACGGAGGGCTACCGACGGGTGCGGAAGAGGCGACGGAGGCGTTTTACGCGTGGCAGCGGTACTCCCAAAGCGTGCCCGAGCTACCCATCGGCCGCATTGTGTCGGGGGGCTGTGTCAAGAGCCCGCTTCCCGACGAGATCATTGCCGCCTACGACGCGCCCTTTCCCGACGAGTCCTTCAAGGAAGGGGCTCGACAGTTTCCGGTGCTCGTGCCCACGTCCATCGACGATCCGGCCCACGCGGCCAACGTCGCCGCGTGGGAAGTACTAAGTACCTTCACGCGGCCATTTTTGACCTGTTACTCCGACGGCGACGCCATCACCCGAGGGGCGGATCGGCGTTTCCGTGAGGTCGTGCCGGGCGCCCAGGGCCAGGACCACACGACGATCGTTGGCGGAGGACACTTCCTCCAAGAAGACGAAGGGTCCCAACTCGCGGCGGTACTACACGCGTTTATCGAGCGGAGCTAGAAGTAACTCTCGCCTAGTTCTTCACTCCAGGGCGCCACCCGGAGTTCGCCTCGCGGCACGCTCCAGCGAAAGACCGGCTTGATATCGAGCACGGGCGTGCCGTCAATGCCGTCGAGGCCCCGCACTTGAAACGAACGCTCGTCGAGTGACTCGATGGCGACCGTTGAGAGCAAGATGCGATTGGGACGGTCCTTGTTGCGTTGGGCGAAGACGCCCACGTCGGGCCAGTCGGCGTTGGCGCGCGGGTGACGGTGCCACGGACCAGGTGGGACGTCCTCGGCCCAGTCCGCGAAGAAGATGATCTCGACGTGGCTGAATCCGTCGAGTCCGCGCAGGGCCTCACTGGGCACGTCCTGGGCGAGTTCGACCGTCGAGACCACGTCGTCCCAGTGATCGTCGAGCGCTTCGGCTCGATCGTTGCGAATGTAAGCGACGGGTCGTACGACGAGGTCCATGGCGCAATGTTAGGTCTCGAGAGGACCACCCGAGGTCCCAAGCGATATCGTGGGCCGACCCCTAGGAGCGTTGTGGCGGAACTCACCTTTACCTACGGCACCATGGCGGCGGGAAAATCGACCTTGGCGCTGCAACTGTGCTGGCAGCTTCGCCAGAGTCGCAGCGACGTGGCCCTGTGGACATTCGGCGACCGAAGCCCCGAAGGGCGCGTCACGAGTCGCATCGGTATCGAATCCGACGCCGAGGCCGTTACGCCGGGTGAAGACCTCGCGCCCCACGTCAGTGCGTTGCTCGAGCGTGGTGTCCACCTCCTCGTCATTGACGAGGTGCAGTTCGCGAGCGTCGCTCAAGTCGATGAACTCGCGCGCGTGGTTGACGAACACGACGTTGACGTCCACGCGTTTGGTCTGTCGGCCGACTTCTTGCTCAATATCTTTCCCGGTTCGGCGCGACTCTTCGCGATTGCCGATTGGGCGCACGAACTTCCTCTTACCTC
>JANWIR010000069.1 GCA_025449805.1 Acidimicrobiales bacterium
GAGTTCATTCAGGCGGCAGTGGGCTCAGGTGCCTCGGATCTTCGAATCTTGTGGAAAGAGATTTTGCCGAACGTCGCGCCCAGCATCATTGTTTTCTTTCCGCTCATGGTGGCCTTCGACATGCTGACCGAGTCGGCTTTGTCGTTTCTCTCCATCGGCGTTCAGCCACCCGCCGCCAGTTGGGGCACGATCATCAACGACGGCTTGGGCCTGCTCTACACCCGACCGTGGGTCGCGCTCGCGCCGGGCATCATGATCGTGATTACCGCCGTGTCACTCAACATTTTGGGCGACGGTGCCCGCGACGCGTTTGACCCGAAGGCCAAGTTGCGAGGCTCCATCTAAATGGGCGTTTTTATCTTGCGCCGCTTCGTGTCGGCGATTCTCGTGATGTTCTCCATCTCGATCCTCGTGTTTCTCATCTTCTTCGCGACCCCGGGCGTCGATCCGGCCGCGCGTATTGCCGGAAGAAGTGCGACGCCGCAAGTTGTCGCGCAGGTGAAGCACGAGTTTGGTCTGGATCGACCGTTACCAATTCGCTACGGACTGATGATGGACCACCTCTTCATCAAACAGGACCTCTCCTCTTACGTGAACGTCGGCTACAAGGTCATTCCGCAGATAGAAGCCGCCGCACCGGTGACGTTGTCGTTGGTGTTGGGCGCCGCCGTGATCTGGTTGATCGTGGGCGTAGCGGGCGGCGTCATCGCCGCCGCGAACCGGGGAAAGTTCATCGATCCCCTCATCATGTTTCTCGGTATCGCCGCCATCTCCGTGCCGGCGTATTGGCTGGGTCAAGTCGTCAATTTGATAACCCAGAGCAAATTACACTCGTCGATCTTTTCGTGGGTTCCGCCCTCGGGCTACGTCGCGTTGTCGTCGAACCCCGGGGAATGGGCCCTGCACCTGCTCTTTCCTTGGCTCACGCTGGCCGCGCTGTACGCCGGTATCTACGCGAGGGTCTTGCGCGCGGAGTTGGTCAACGCGTTGAACGAGGACTACGTGCGCACCGCCCGGGCCAAGGGTCTGTCGGAACGACGGATTCTGCTGCGGCACGCCCTGCGGTGTTCGCTCATCTCCATCGTGTCGCTCTTCGGACTCGACTTCGGTTCGCTCATTGGTGGTGCGGCGCTGTTGACCGAGGTGGTCTTCGGACTACCGGGGGTTGGACAGTTGACGTACACGGCGTTGCAGAACCTCGATCTGCCGGTAATCATGGGGACGGTCATGTACGGCGCGTTCTTCGTCGTGCTCGCGAACGCGGTCGTGGACGTGGCGTACGGATTTTTGGATCCTCGGGTGCGCCTTGCCTGACGCGCTCACCCCACCACTACTCGAGGTCAACGACCTGCGCGTTTCCTTCGCGACGCGCGGTGGCGTGGTGCACGCCGTGGACGGACTTTCGCTGAGCGTAGGCCGCAAAGAAGTCGTGGGCATCGTCGGCGAGTCCGGGTCGGGCAAGAGCGTCTCGATGTACTCGATGCTCGGGCTGCTGCGCGAGGCCAACGTGAGCGTGACCGGCAGCGTGAAGTTCGAGGGACGCGAGCTGCTCGGTCTCGCCGATCGCGAGATGCGCGTGTTGCGGGGCCGCGATATCGGCATGATCTTCCAAGATCCGATGACGGCCCTCACGCCGGTGTACAAGGTTGGTTGGCAGATCGCCGAGCAGATTCGTGCGCACCAAGACGTCACGAAGGCGCAGGCGCGTCAGCGCGCTATTGAGTTGCTCGGCGAAGTTGGTATTCCCGAACCCCACCGACGGGTCGACCAATTTCCCCACGAATTCTCTGGTGGTATGCGTCAGCGCGTCGTCATCGCGATGGCGCTGTCGTGCAACCCGAAGTTACTCATCGCCGATGAGCCCACGACCGCACTCGACGTCACGACCCAAGCCCAAATCCTCGAACTCATGGGCAAGTTGCAAGACACCTACGACTCATCAATTGTCCTGATTACCCACGACATGGGGGTCATCTCCGAGATCGCGGACCGGGTCGTCGTGATGTACGCCGGGCGACCGGCGGAGATTGGCGATCGACGAGCGGTGATTCGCACGCCGCAGCACCCCTACACCTGGGGTCTTCTTGGCGCGGTGCCCCGGGTGGAGACGAAGCGCTCTCGATTGGCCACTATTCCGGGTACGCCCGTCTCGCCACTGAACGTTCCCACCGGATGTGCCTTCGCGCCGCGTTGCGAGCATCGTTTTGAGAAGTGCGACGAGCGGCCGACGCTGCGTGGGGATGGTCATCTTGACGCGTGCTGGTTGACGATCGAACAAAAGGTCCACCTGCGCGCGGGCGCCGTCGAGACCGGGGGGCACGCGTGAGCGACGAGGTCCTACTTCGGGCGACCAACGTCGTGAAGGAGTTTTCTTTGCGTTCGCCGGGTCTGCGCCAGCGCGCGACGATGCGCGCCGTCGCCGACGTCTCGTTCGAGGTGCGTCGCGGCGAAACCTTCGGCATTGTCGGCGAATCGGGCTGTGGCAAGTCGACGCTCGCGCGTTGTCTGGTCCAGCTCATGACCCCGACGTCGGGTTCGGTGACCTTCAACGACGTGGAACTCACGACACTGTCACGTCGAAAGCTTCGACCCTATCGACGCCAGATGCAGCTGGTGTTCCAAGACCCCTACGCATCGCTCAATCCACGTCGGCGAGTGGGCGACATCGTGGCCGAGCCGATGCGTGTGAATAAAACAGGTTCGGAAAGTGAAATCCGCGCCAGAGTGCTCGAACTGTTCGAACTGGTGGGTCTCGATACGGCGTCGATTCAGCGTTACCCGCACGAGTTCTCGGGCGGTCAACGTCAGCGCATTGGCATCGCGCGTTCGCTCTCGCTCAATCCTTCACTCGTGGTCGCGGACGAACCGGTGTCCGCGTTGGACGTATCGGTGCAGGCACAGGTTCTCAATTTGATGGCCGATCTTCAAGAACGTCTGGGGTTGACGTATCTCTTCATCGCGCACGACCTCGGCGTGGTGCGCCACGTGTCGGATCGCGTTGCGGTGATGTACTTAGGCGAGATCGTTGAACTCGCGAACGCCGACGATTTGTACGCGGCCCCATTTCACCCCTACACCGAGGCGTTACTGTCGGTCGCGCCCGAATTGGACGACGGCACGCAGGCGCCCCGGGAGCGCATTGTCATTAGCGGCGACGTCCCCGCGCCCTTCAATCGGCCCTCGGGCTGCACCTTTCGCACGCGATGCCCCTTCGCGACGGACCACTGCGCGCAGGTGGCGCCGCCGCTCGTGGAACTGACCCCGGGACGCTTCGTCGCGTGTCACTATCCGCGAAATCGCAGCACGACATCGATTTAAGAAAGAGGACACTATGAGTGACGCCCCAGTGCGAATCGACCGCGACCAGCACGTCTGGTCCTTCAACGCCGATCGCGAACCGGTCGTGACGGTGGCGCCGGGCACGGTGATCGAAATCGAGACGTGGGACTGTTTCACCGGCCAAGTTCTCAGTGAAGCGGACACGTTGGAGAAGCTCGATCTCGCGCGAGTGAACAGTGCCACGGGACCAATCGCCGTCCAAGGTGCCGAACCGGGCGACTCGCTCAGCGTCACGCTGCTCGACATTCGACCGAATGAACAAGGCGCCGCGATGTGCATTCCCGAATGGGGTCAACTCATTGACCAGGTCCACTCGCCAACGACGAGAATCTTCAAGGTTCGTGACGGCGTCGTCACGATGAACGAGCACGTGTCGTTTCCGGCGCGGCCCATGTTCGGCGTGATCGGCGTTTCGCCGGCCTCGGGTGACGTGTCGACGTTTCTCGCTGATCGCCACGGCGGCAATATGGACGACCGTGTCCACGGGGTGGGCGCGACGGTGCACCTACCGGTCTTTCAAAGCGGCGGACAGCTCGCGATCGGCGACATGCACGCGTCAATGGGCGACGGGGAGATCTCGGGGACCGGAGTCGAAATCGGTGGCACGGCGCTGATCAAGGTTGATTTGATCAAGGGCCAGTGTGGTGGCTGGCCCGTCACTGAGACTGACGACGCGTTCTACACCCACGGCACGTCACCCGACTCACTCGACGACGCGCTGCGACTGGCCTGCGAGGAGGCGTCACGGCTTCTCGTCGATCAGTGGGGCTTTTCGCGCGAAGACGCCTTTATGTTTCTCTCGGTCGCGGGGGACCTCGGCATCGCGCAGTACTGTCACCCCTCGCCGGGCAGCGTCATTGCGCGAATGCGCGTACCGAAGTTGGCGTCGAATCCGGCGCCCTTCGCCCGCCGGGGCTAAGTCGCGACGCGCTCGACGACCGTTCGCGTGAGGTAGGCCCAAGGCTTGGGTCCCTTGGCGTAGTGCTGGTCGAGCGAGACCATAACAAAACCCGCGTCGAGTACCAGGGCGACGGGGTCGCGCGTGAGGTGACAGCCGTCCGCGAGAGCAATCTCGAGCGGCTCGAGTCGGCGTTGCCACGCGGCGACGTTGGCGTCGGGGGAACGGCCGTGTTCGAGGACGTGAAGTCGTCCGCCCGGGCGCACGACGCGGTGGAGTTCGCGCAACGCCGCCGCCGGATCGTCAATCGTGCACAGCGAGAAAGTAATGAGCGCGGCGTCACACGAGGCGTCGGCCAACTCGAGCGACTGCCCGTCGAGTCCGACGAATTCGACCGGGGTGGTCGAATTGGCAAATCGTTTGGTGGCTTCGCGACGCGAGACCTCCGAGGGCTCCACGGCGTAGACCTTGGACACGGTGGGTGGGTAGAAACGTAGATTGTTGCCCGCACCGAAGCCGACCTCGACGACAGCGCCCACTAACGCGGCACAGACCAAGGAACGATCCTGGTCGAACAACGCAGACGCGCAGACGCGATTGATGAGGCGCGGGGCAATTTGGCGTCGGTAGAGGCCCATTGGCGAAACCTACTACCGCGTACCTACGGCAGCGCCGTGGCCCCCGCCTGATCGACAAAGTCGCGCAGTACTCGTCGTAACTCAATCGTCGTGCGATCCGCGCGGGTGTGAATCTCACTCGTGAGATCGAGGGGGAGCGCGAGTCGCTCGTAGCGTGACTGCAGCGCCAAGTCCTCGTTGACGACGGCGACTTCGAAGTCGATCGCCTCTTGGAGACGTTCGTGCGAACCCTCGAGGTCGTTGCGCCACAGCGACGAGTAGATGCGCACGGTCTCGTCGTCCTCGGGGGTCAGAAAGAAACCAATGACGTTGGACCCGCCCGCGTCGAGGAAGTCAATGGCGAGCTCGAGGTGAAAGGGCGCCGTGTATCGGTACGTAAGGCGACGACGTTGCACTAACGGCCGAAGGCCCGCGGCGACACCCGGATCCTCGCGGTTGGCGAAGTCGTGCTCGTAGGTAGCGCGGAACGTGAAGCCGTCGCGTTCGACGTGGTAGGGAGGGACTTCGCGAGCCTCGCTGTCGCCGAAGGTCTTGGCGTGCACAAAGGGGAAGTGCGCCACGTCGAGAAAGTTGTCGGCTAAGAGTCCCGCGTGACCGCGCGAACGAAGTACCGGCAAGTCCCCACGCCAGAAGGTGGGGTCGGCGTCGGCCGCGAGGTTCGGGCGTGGCGTTAGCGGTATCTCCGGCGCGACAAAGATCATGGCGTGTGATTCGTGCACGCCCGCGGGCGCGCGCAGCGTGGCCTTGGAGGGAATCGTGGCGTCGGGGCCGAGCGCGGGGATCTCGACGCAGTTGCCGAGTTCGTCGAAACGCCACCCGTGGTAGCCACAGCGAATGCCCGAACCCTCACACTGGCCCAGCGAGAGCGGCGCCAGTCGATGAGGACACTCATCACGAAAGACCCGCACGGATCCTTCGGGGTCACGCCAGGCGACCCACGATTCGCCGAGGAGTACTTCGCGCCGAGGGATGGCGGTGACGTCACTCGATCGACACAAGGGGTGCCACGCTCGCCGAAGCGCCGGATGATCGTGTCGAAGTTCGGCGTTCACGCGCAGATTGTAGAACGCGGTGGCGGGATAGCCCGTTGCTATTTCGCCGCGGGCACCGCACAGCCCGCGGTGCCTTGCCCGCAGAGTCCGGTGACCGTAAACGCGAAGGGTTGGAAGGGAACAACGGGTGCGCCGACGTCGATCTGAAGGTCCCCGTTTGGGGGCAGCGCCACGTTACGAGGGTTACCCGTCACACGACGGCCGTTTGAGAAGATGACGACGGTGCCGTGCGCCGGTCCGACCTGCGTCGCGGAGAGGGGCTGGCGCCACACGTCAAAGAACTGACCCAACGTGAAGGTGCCTTGTGCGGGGGCCTCGACGTGGATGATGCCGTCGGCGACGTGCGTGTGCAGCCAGTACAAGCAGTCGTAGATTCCGCTGTCTAGAAAAGTCCCGGACTGCAGGTGCTCGGTGAGGTACGGCTTCGTGATACCCACGCCTGCGGGTAGGCCTTTTTGTACGCCGTTGACGAAGATCGCGAGGTGACCGTGCACGTGATACTTGATGGTCGCGTTCTTTACGCCGCGACAAGTGAGGCCGTCGACGGGCGCGCCCGTGGCCGAGCTCGATGCGGGCGCCAAGAGCGGGACATTCGTCAGCAACACCCCTTCGGGTCCGACAACGCCGGGGGCGACGGTGCGATTGGAGGTGATTGCCGCAACGCCACTCGTAATCGCGAGTACTACCAGTAAGACCCAAGGAACGTAACGTCGCGTGGGACCCGGCGAGCGTGGGGGAATCGTCGTCACTTGGATATCTTCCCAGATATCCGGCTTCGCCAATGCACAACTGACTGGGGGCGACGGCCGTGAGGCGGTGGTGCGCCGTCGACGTTCGTGGTCAAGACCGCGTCAAATCGTGGTGGGCGCAAGCGACCCTCACGGACGGGTGTGACGTACGTCGTCACTGCGGCGACTCGTCCCGGACGCGGCGAAACACCTCGACGAGACCGTCGACAACGTCGGCGTTGAGATCGTCGGGCGACGCCGTGCCCGACGTCGCGATGACGAGGCGCAGTTGTTCGAGGTAGTTAGTGCAGCCGTCACAGTGGCGTAAGTGGTATTCGAGACGACGTCGATCACGACGCGAAAGGGCACCTTCGAGATAGTTGCTCATGAATTCGACGGCCTCGCGGCAAACGAGTGGACGTGATCGCAGCTTCATCGTGTCCCTCCTCGCAGACTCGTCTCGACGTGAGCTCGCACTTTGGTGCGGCCGCGGTGCAAAATTACGCGCACGTTGGCCTCGCTGAGTTCCAGTAATTGCGCAATCTCGCCATTGGTTAGTCCCTCAACGTCGCGAAGCGTTACAACTGCCTGATGCGGCTCTCCCAATCGAGCGATGGCGTCGTGCACGAGGCGAATCATTCGCTCGTTCGCGATGCCGTTGTCGATGAGCTCGGTGAAGGGCGTAGGTGGGTCAGTCCACATTCCTCCCTCATTGAAGCGGCGTCCCAGCGCACTGGCATCATCCGAAGCGTCGGCCGGGACGTCGCGCGCCTCACGCGCCGCAATGGTGCGAGCTCGATTGACGAGTACGTGAAAAAGCCACGTCTTAAACGTCGAACGACCTTCGAAGCGCTCGAGTCCGCGAAGGACCGCGACCCACGTCTCTTGAACCACGTCCTCGGCGGTGGCGTCGCTTCGTACGTAGTAGCGCGCCACGCGCGTCATCGACGTCTGATAGCGCGTAACGAGTTCGCGAAACGCGCGTTCGTCACCGACGCGCAGCGCTTCCAGCAGTGCAACGTCGTCCACCACGACATCGTAATGACGTATCACGCAAAGATTTTCTTCAACGAAAGGGCGTGATCGAGAACTGTTCGTCGGCCACGACGCTACGTCCTCGACGCGTGGCCCGGGAGTCGCCGCGCGCAACGCCATGGTCGACTCACGCGAGTCGCGGTGACGTGAGTTCCGTCAACGACCAACACCATCTCCTCGCGCGAAACCCGGGGAGTGACAGCGTCTGTCGCTGCGGCTCGCGAGTGGCGGTCTCGTCAACGCCAGAGGGTGCTAAGCCGTGAACGTGGATCAAAACCTGGACGATCAGTATCCGGTCATCTCCGACGAGGAGTTGACCCGACTCGCGCTAGCCGCGCCACGCGAGCCCGCGGTGAGCCGTGACGCGGTGCCCTGGTCGGGAGCGTGGTCGAACGCCCCGCTGCTCATTCCTGAGTGGTACATGCCTCGCCCCGCCGGTTCCTCGCGAGGTCGTGGCGCGTTGGTGGTGATCGGCCTAGTGACGGTGGGCTTCTTGATCATCGACGCCTGCGGACTCTGCGTCACCTCAGGGTTTCTCTCGTTGGCGTGAGTGCCACGCGCTGCAGCGGTTAGTGCTCAGTCGAGCCGGCGATCGTTGGCCCAGTGCGCGAGTTGGTGGCGATTCGAGAGTTGCAGCTTTCGCAGCACCGACGAGACGTGGCTCTCGACCGTCTTCGGGGCGATCGCCAGTTCGCCCGCGATCTCTTTGTAGGCGTACCCCCGCGCGATCAGTCGCAGAACCTGTTGCTCGCGCGGCGTGAGTTGGTCAAGCTCCGGATCAACAATGGCGACCGCGGGATCGACGCTCGGGTCACTGGCGAACGCGTCGAGGACGAAGCCGGCCAGTCGGGGTGAGAAAACGACGTCGCCGGCGTCGACCCGGTAGATGGCGTCAATGAGTTCGGGCCCCCGAATGTTTTTGGTGACGTAACCGCGGGCGCCAGCTCGAACGATGGAGATGACATCCTGGGGAGCGTCCGAGACCGAAAGTGCGAGGAAGCGCGTCGCGATGTTGTGGGTCTGTACGGCGCGCAAAACGGCCACGCCACCACCACCGGGCAGGTGAACGTCGAGGAGTACGACGCTCGGCACGCGTTCAAGAATCATTTCGATGGCGGGTTCAACCTCGTCGGCCTCGCCCACGACGTCGACCGATCCTCGCAGCGCGCTCTTCAACCCTGCTCGAATGAGCTCGTGGTCGTCGACGAGAAAAACCCGAGGTTGGGTCACGGGCGCTCTCGACGTTGGGGCGTGCTGAGGCGAACCTCGGTGCCGTAGCCAACGCGCGAGTGAATGTCGACGTGGCCCCCGTGTTGGCGCACGCGCTCTTCGATGGAGTGCACGATGCCTTGACGTCGCACGTCGACCGCCGAGGTGTCGAATCCGACGCCCGTGTCGCGAACGAAGAGCGAAACGCGCGAGGGTTCAACTTCGCCGTAGACCGCGACGGTGTCCACGCCCGACCACTTGGCCGCGTTCACCGCGGCCTCACGACCCGCTCCAATAAGCGCGTGAAGCGATTCGTCGGCCGCGCAGTCGCCCACCACGACTAACTCGACACGAATCTTGTAGTCGCGTTCGACGTCACCTTGCATCTCTCGCAACAACTGTTGAAACGTGGGGCTGTCGGATGTTGGTCCGTCGGTGGGCGCGAAGAGCCAGTCGCGTAGGGCACGCTCTTGGGATCGCGCGAGTCGCACCACCTCGGCGGGATCGTCAGCGGCGCGTTCGATGAGGGTGAGCGTCTGTAAAACACTGTCGTGCACGTGCGCGGCCAAATTCGCACGCTCCTCGCTGCGAATGCGCGCGCGTCGTTCCTGCGAGAGATCACGAACGTTCGTGAGCCACCACGGTGCGCTCAAGATGGCGAGTCCCGCGAGCAAAACACCGCCACCGATGATGGCCGGCACGGCCCCACCGAATACCCCGCCGATTCGACTCAGCACTTGAAGCCCCACGACCACCAAGACGACGCCGGGTAGTACTCGTAGTGCGACGGCCCGCCAGCCTCGAGCCGACGCGGCGCCGAGCACTGGCGAGGCGGAGAGCACGCCCTGGAGGTGGTGACGTTCCTCGCCCGACGCACCTTGCCACACGGCGAATCCGGCGAAGAGCGCGATGATGACCGTAAAGATGACGGCGTCAGTGGCGCGCCGCGCGGAGATGTTCAAAATGAAGAGCACGACGAGGGCCACGCCGCCGGTGCCGAACAGGACCCGCACGGAGCTGCGCGACCGCAAGAGTTCTTGCGTGATGGAGGCTTCGTCGCCTTCGCGCGGCGTCAAGAGCCATACGAGGGTGTAGAGCACGATGCCGGCGCCAAAGAAAACGCTGGCCAGAGCCACGATGACGCGAACACTTTTCGGTCGCACCCCAAATCTCGTGGCGACGCCGCCGCACACGCCGCCCAGGATTGCGTCGAGACGAGACCGCCGAAAGGGACGCTGGGGAACGCCGAGGCGAGGTTGGCGTTCGGAGAAAGTGGTCACGCGGGAATCCTCCTCGAGGTGGTCAACGTGAGTTTCGCACGACGGCTCGCGTCGCGCACGAGGCGAAACCCTGAGATCTCGCCGGGTCCTCAGGGTTCACCCTGATGGTGGCGGCTCGCGACGCGACGTACCGTACGACCATGAGCGACGCCACTCCGGACACCAATTCGACGTACGAGCCACGTACCCTGCGACGAAGCGACCAACGCCTCCTCGGCGGGGTCGCGGGTGGCGTGGCGCAGCGTTTCGACATTGACGTGCGACTGGTGCGGGTTGCCTTCGTGTTGAGCACGCTGCTGTGGGGACTGGGCGCCGTGGCGTACCTCGTGTTGTGGGTGGTCGTGCCGAGTGAACCGCGCGTCAACGACGACGCTCCCCCCACGAAGCGCCTACGCGTCGCGTTAGTGAGTGGGGCGTTCGTCGTGGCCTTCGTACTGCTCTCGGCGTGGCGACCACTGCGTTTCGTCGGGCCCAGCGTTGCTCTGCTCTGGGTGATCTTTCTCGCGGGACTGGCCGTCGTGGCGATTCGCACGCCCTCGCGGCGGCTCACGCTTCGCCGCCTGTTGGGTTTTGGACTCTTGGGCGCGATGAGTGGGTTCATCGTGGTCACGGGGGCCTTCCTCGGATTCGTGGCCTCAACCGGCGTTCCCTTTGCGGGCGGTGTTGGACTGCACGCGTACCACCCTTCGTCGATTGCAACGACGCAACATCAATACCGCACCACTTTTGGTGAGACCAACGTTGATCTGTCAAAAGTGACGTTTCCGGTGACGGGATTTCGTCTCGACGTCAGCGCCGCGGTTGGTGAAGCGATCGTGACGATTCCCGCGGACGTAGTGGTGAGCCTGCAAACCAACGTCGGGGCCGGCACTATTTTTTTCCTGCAGTGGAACGGTGGCCAGCGGGGGTCCGCCTTTGACGCCACGCCCCGTGGGCTCGCGCCCGGTGCCCTCAAGCGCGCACCCCACCTCACGCTGAGCGTGCAGGTGGGCGTGGGCAAGGTATTCGTGTACCGAGCGGCGCCTACGTCTCGTTGAGCGCGTGAGCGATTTGCTCGTCACACCACTGCGCCAACTGTTCGCCGGCGTTGAACTCCTCTGCCTCGCTGAAGCGCGTCTTCTTCAGTCGATAGAGGCTTCGCGGGTGACGGTCCAGCCAGAGTTGGCCCCCCGTGGGTTCATTCGTTGGTGCGCCCACCAGCCACACCAAGGTGTCGGCTCCCTGGTCCGCGGTGCGCAGTAGTGGCTTCAGGGCACGCTCGAAGAGCGGGATTCCGCTGGTGAGTCCGGGTGTGGCGGCCCAGCCGGGGTGTACGAGGTGAAAGGACACGTCCGCGGTCGCGTGCGCTTTTTGCCAGTAGGTGGTGAGCACGCACTGGGCGCGTTTGGCGCGTGCGTAGGCAATGGTGCCGCGATAGGCATCAACCGTGATCATGAGCCGTGCGAGATCGAAGCGTTCGGTGTACATCCCTCCCGAGGTCATCGTGATAATCCGGGCGTTCGGCGCGAAGCCACCGTGCGCCAACAGGTGCTCGGTCAAGAGGTAGGGACTCAAGAGATGCGTCGCCAACGTGGTCTCGAGACCCTCGCGCGTTGCGGTGTAGGCGGACAATAACGCGCCAGCGTTGTGAACGAGTGCGTCGATTGGTGCGTCGAGGGCGCAGAGTTCGAGCGCTAACGACCTCGTGTCACTGAGCAGTGAAAGGTCGCAGCGATGGGTCCAGACCTCGCCGGCGGTGAAGAGTTGTACGTGGGCGCGCGCACTCGTGAGCTTCGCCTCGTTACGTCCGACGAGGTGGACGTGGGCACCGAGCGCGGCCAGTCGCGAGGCGGCCGCGAGGCCCAGGCCGGACGTGGCGCCGGTAATGACCACGTGGCGACCCAACGCGAAGTTGGGGTCACGCCATTGCTCGAGTCGTGAGCGAGCGACGTAACCCAGGCGCGTAAAACTGCCGACTACGGAGGTCTCGAGCACCTCGTCGACGACGTGGGCGAGTTGGCCGCGGTTACTCACGAGAAGTAGGTCGCGCGGAGCTTGGTACCCGCCGTCTCGCCAATTTGGTCAATCGCACGCTGAAACAGGGGCTCGAGGAGTCGGGTCGGCCCGCGTCCGGCGAGTCGAGCTTCGTAGCGCACCTCCGTGACGCCGTCGCCGCGTGCGGTGAGGATGACGGTGTCCTCCGAGACGTACCACGATCCCTTGGCGCGCAGCACGAGACGTCGACCCGGCTCGAGGACCGCGACGCGATAGGTCAAGGTCAGCGTCCGCCCACTCATCGCAATCGTGAGGCGAAAGGCCGAATCGGTCGTGACGGCACCGCGGTCGAGGCGCTCGACCGCGACGATGCTCGGGTCCCACGAGGCTGCGTTGGTCATGTCGGCGAAGAAGCCCAACACCTCCGCCGGATCTTTACTGGTCGTTGCTGAGAATTGGTACGTCGCCATGGTGACCTCCTCCCTCCAACCTAGGGCTCGCGGGTGTCTGAAGAATCGCGAGGTTGCCGGTCACCGCGACGGGTAAACCGGCGTGCGCATGAGCCATCAACTCGGGCCGACGTCTACGATGCGAGCCAACCTATGACGGACCTTTTCGAACCACTGACCTTTGCCCACGGCCCCTCATCGACGAATCGTTTCATGCTGGCACCACTAACGAATCAACAGAGCCACGTCGACGGGACCTTGAGCGACGAGGAGTTTCACTGGCTCACGGCGCGCGCTCGCGGAGGCTTCGGGGTCGTGTCCACCTGCGCCGCGCACGTGCAGGCGTCGGGACAGGGATTCCCCGGACAGCTCGGTATCTTCGACGACCACCACGTGACCGGATTGACCCGATTGGCGACGGCGATTAAGGGACACGGTGCACTGGCACTCGTGCAACTCCACCACGCTGGACTACGCGCCCCTTCGGCGTTGACCGGATGCGCCCCGGTCGCGCCCTTCGACGACCCCAAGACGGGAGCGCGAGCGTTGACGACCGCGGAGGTTGAAGCGGTGGTCGACGCTTTCGTCGAAGCGGCTCATCGAGCGAAGCGCGCGGGCTTTGACGGTGTGGAACTTCACGGTGCGCATAACTACCTACTCTGTGAGTTCTTAGAACCGTTGCGCAACACGCGCGCGGACCGATACGGGGGCTCACTCGAGAATCGGTGTCGAATCTTCTTCGAGATTATTGACGGCGTTCGCGCGCGTTGCGGCGATGACTTTCACCTTGCGATACGACTCTCGCCCGAGCGTTTCGCGATGTCGACGCCCGACGTACTCGAGCTCTACCAACGCC
>JANWIR010000070.1 GCA_025449805.1 Acidimicrobiales bacterium
CGTCGTAGCTCCGAGGGTGGGCGTCGTGGGTGGCGGACAGTTGGCCCTCATGATGGGTGAGGCGGCGGCCGACTGTGGCGTCGACTTAACCGTGCTCGCCGATTCGCCCCGCGATCCCGCCACCACGACAATTCGCCACGTCATTGTGGGCTCGCCCCGCGACGAAGCGGCGTTGCGTGAACTCGCCGCCGCCGTCGACGTCGTCACCTTCGATCACGAGCTCGTTGACCTCGAACTTCTTGCGTCCCTCGAGAACGACGGTGTCATCTTTCGTCCGAGTCCTCGAGCCCTTCGCTTCTCGGTTGACAAGGCGTTCCAGCGTCAAACCCTCGCCGACGCCGAGATTCCCGTTCCTCGCTTCGTCGTCACGGGTGACCTCACGGACGCAACCACGAGTGCCTTCCTCGCCGATCTGCGCGGCGAACCCGTCGTCAAGGCCCCCCGTGGTGGTTACGACGGACGGGGCGTGTACTTTCCCACGTCGCGTGTCGAAACCGTCGAAATCTTCGAACAACTGCGGCTACACGGTGACGTTCTCTTGGAGGAGCGACTGGCGTTGCGCGGTGAATTCGCCCAGCAAGTGGTGCGCGGCGTCGACGGCACCTTCGAGCTCTTCCCGCTCGTGGCGACCGTGCAGTCCGAGGGTATGTGCGTGGAGGTTCGCTTCCCCAGTGAACTCTCGAGCGATCTCATTGCGCGCGCGAATGAGTTGACGACCGAACTGGTGCGGTTGGTCGAACCCGTCGGGGTCATGGCCGTCGAGTACTTCTTGAGCGACGCGGGTCTCCTCGTCAACGAACTCGCCCTTCGTCCCCACAACAGCGGTCACTGGACGATAGAGGGCACCACGGCCAGCCAGTTCGCCCAGCACTTACGCGCCGTCAGCGGGCAGGTTCTCGCGCCGATAGCGACAACCGAACCGGCCGCGGTCATGGTCAACGTGGTCGGCGCCTCGCACGAGGGATCACTGCAGAACGCGCGAGGCGTGGTGGGCGTCTTCGTGCACGACTACGCCAAGGCCTGGCGCCCGGGACGCAAGTTGGGCCACGTGACGGCCCTCGGTGACGACCTCGAGAGTACGCACGTGCGAGCATGGAAGAGCGCGGTCGCCTACGGCACCGCGGCGAAGGAGACCTAATGGAACGCCCACTCGTCAGTGTCGTCATGGGCAGTGCCTCGGACCACGACGTGATGAATGACGCCACCACGGTTCTTCGCGACTTTGGCGTGCCCTACGAAACGCACGTCCTCTCCGCGCACCGCACGCCCGAAGCCATGCTCGACTACGCCAAATCCGCGCGCGAGCGCGGTCTGCGCGTGATCATCGCGGGCGCCGGAGGCGCCGCGCACCTACCGGGCATGATTGCCTCGATGACGACGCTGCCGGTGATCGGTGTCCCCATCGCCCTCGCGCGACTCGACGGACTGGACTCACTGCTCTCGATTGTGCAGATGCCCCGCGGCGTGCCGGTCGCGACAGTGGCGGTCAACGGGGCGGCGAACGCTGGCCTGCTGGCCGTGCGCGTCTTGGGCGCGAACGACGAGTCGCTGGGCGCGTCACTCGAGGAGTTCCGCCTTAGCCTCGGCGACTTAGCCCGTGAGCAGGACGAGAAACTCCCGCGCGACTAGGTAATTCCTTCGTAAATTCACCGACGCGCCTTGCGTTACCCGGCGCCGCGCGCCCTAGTCTGGACTCAAACTAAAGGAGGCCCTCGTGGGTGTCATGAAGCGAATCTCCACCATCTTTCAGGCCAAGGCCAACACGGCGCTCAACAACGCCGAGGATCCGCGCGAGACGTTGGACCTGTCCTACGAACAGCAGCTGGAGAACCTGACCAAGGTCAAGCGCGCCGTCGCCGACGTCGCCACCGCGCGCAAACGCGTCGAGATCCAAGCCGAGCAGATCAAGGCCCAGGGCGACAAGCTCGCCGAGCAGGCCAAGGCGGCCCTCGCCCAGGGCAACGAACCGCTCGCCCGTGAAGCCCTCACCCGCCGCGAGGCCCTCGTCGCGCAACTCAAGGACCTCGAAACCCAACACGCCCAGGTCGAAGAGCAGCAGCACAAACTCGAAGACACCGCCACCAAGCTCCAGACCCAAGTGGAGGCCTTTCGCACGAAGAAGGAGACCATCAAGGCGACCTACACCGCCGCCGAAGCCTCGGCGCACGTCTCCGAAGCCATTAGCGGGATTTCGACCTCGATGGGCGACGCCGGCGCCGCGATGCAGCGCGCGCAAGACAAGGTCGCCCAGATGCAGGCGCGTAGCGGTGCGCTCGACGAACTGATGAGTTCGGGCGCCCTCACGGACTTAACGGGCACCGCGACCGACGACATTCAGGCCCAGCTCGACCGCGCGAGTGCCAACACCGACATCGACGCGCAGTTGGCGGCCCTCAAGTCGCAGATCGCGAGCCCGCCCTCGGCCGGCGAACTGCCCGCCAGTGAGGGGAAGTAGTCGTGGCTAAATCCAAGATTGAAAGCGATCACGGACTGAACGTCCGCATGTTCATTACGGGTCTCTCGCTCGTCTTGCTCTACGCGATCCTCGTCACCGTCCTCCTACGCTTCGGCGTGTCGACGTTGGCCGTTGTCGTGATCGGCGCGGCCCTGCTCTTTAGTCAGTACTACTTCTCGGACAAGATCGCGATGTTCTCGATGCGCGCGCACGAGGTCACCCCTCAGCAAGAGCCCCGACTGCACGAGATTGTCGATCGACTCTGCCTCTTGGCCAATATGCCCAAGCCCCGCGTCGGGATTTCGGAGATGGACATCCCCAACGCCTTCGCGACCGGCCGAAGCCCCAAGGCGGCCGTCATCTGCACCACCCGCGGTCTCATGGCCCGACTGAGTGACGAAGAAGTTGAAGCGGTCTTGAGTCACGAGCTCAGCCACGTGGCGCACCGCGACGTCGCGGTCATGACGATCGCCTCGGGGGTCGGCATGCTGGCCGGACTCATTAGTCGTATGGCGATGTGGGGCGCGATGTTCTCGGGCGGTGGCCGTTCGAAGGACGGCGAGAATCTCGTCCTGCTCGAAATGGTGACCTGGTTGGTGTCAATGGTCGTCTACGTCATTGCCTTTTTGCTCACTATGGCGCTGTCGCGCTACCGCGAACTCGCGGCCGACCGCTCCGGCGCGATTCTCATCGGTAAGCCGAGCGTTCTCGCGAGTGCGCTGGTGCACATCACCGGTGACATGGGTCGCATCCCGCGCACCGACCTGCGCAAGGCCGAGGGCATGAACGCCTTCTTCTTCGCGCCCGCCCTCGCGGGTGGGACCGCGGCCACGCTGTTTTCCACGCACCCCTCACTCGAGAAGCGGCTCGACCAGTTGAGCAAACTCGAGAAGGAACTGAACGGCTAGTGGGCCTTCGCGACACAATCTTTGGACGCACCAAGCAGGTCGCGCCCAAACTCGACAACCTCTTCGCCCTGCCCAACGCCGCGATCACGTTACAGAGTGAGCTCGACCTGGTGACCTCGGGTCAGGCCGGTCTGTGCTTTAAGGCCAGTAGTGGCGAGTCGACCCTCGAAACGGACGACGACATCAAGGCACTGTTGGACTTCGACCCGACGAACACGTCGGTAACTCTAACGACGGACGACCTGGGCTTTCGCTGGCTGGTCATTACCGATCCGGACCTCGACAGTCAGGTAACCCGGCTGCACGCCGCGAACACCTCAATGGTGGAGCACGGGCTCGGCCCACGACTGCTCTGCGCGGTCTTTGGCTTCAAGCCCGCGACACCCCCGGGCGAAGGCTCGGTACGACTGGTGTACCTGCTTAAGCAGGGAACCTTCTATCCCTTCGCGCCGACCGGCGCTAACGCACGCGACAACGAACTCGAACTGCGCGTGCGCTCGTTCTTGGGTTCAGACCTACCAATGGAACAGGACCTCTCGCGCTGGATGGCGCTGTGGAACCTGCCGGTGCGCTGAGCAACCTACGGGTGGGTCATGTCCTCGGGCACGACGGCCGCGTCAAACTCCTCACCCGTGAGAAAGCCCAGCGCCAGCGCCGACTCGCGAAGCGTCGTACGTTCCTTGTGCGCCTTCTTGGCGACTTGGGCGGCCTTGTCGTAGCCAATAATCGGGTTCAGGGCGGTGACCAGCATCAGTGAGTTCTCGAGGTGACGTTGAATCTGGTCGTAGTCGGGCTCGAGACCTTCCACGCAGAACTCGCGAAAGCGCTCGCAGGCGTCACTGAGGAGGTCGATGGAGTTGCAGAAGTTGTGAATCATGACCGGCTTACAGACGTTGAGCTCGAGATTGCCGCGCGCACCGGCGATGGCAATCGCCGCGTCGTTGCCGTAGACCTGGATGGCGACCATAATCATCGCCTCGCTCTGGGTCGGATTGACCTTGCCCGGCATGATCGAACTACCCGGTTCATTCTCCGGCAGCTTCAACTCACCCAGACCCGATCGCGGTCCCGAGCCCAACCACCGCAGATCGTCGGCGATCTTCGAAAGACTCGCCGCCAGCGTCTTTAGTGCCCCGTGCGCGAAGACCAACGCGTCGTGGGCGGCCAGGGCCGCGAACTTGTTGGGCGCCGTCACGAAGGGCTGTCCGGTGAGGGCCGCGATGCGCGACGCGACGCGCTCGCCGAATTCGGGGTGCGTATTGAGCCCCGTCCCGACGGCGGTCCCGCCGGCCGCTAGTTCGTACAGCGCCCCGAGGACTTGGTCCAGTCGGACGAGGTCCGCGTCCAGTTGCGCGACGTAGCCGGAGAACTCTTGACCCAACGTCAATGGCACGGCGTCCATGAGGTGGGTCCGGCCGATTTTCGTGACGCCCTCGAACGCTCGCGCCTTCACATCGAGCGCGTCGCGCAAGCGCGACACCGAGGGCGTCAGGCGATTCGTGATCTCCATGACCGCGGCGATGTGCATGGCCGTGGGAAACGTGTCGTTCGACGACTGGGACATATTGACGTCGTCGTTGGGGTGCACCGGTGTCTTCGAACCCATGACGCCACCGGCCAGTTCAATTGCCCGATTCGAGATGACTTCGTTGACGTTCATATTGGTTTGCGTGCCCGAGCCGGTCTGCCACACGCGCAGCGGAAACTCCCCCGCCAAGGTGCCGTCAATGACTTCCTGGGCGGCGCGTTCAATGAGGTCAGCCTTGTCCGCCGAAAGCTTTCCCAAGTCGTGATTGGCCTGGGCCGAGGCCAACTTCAGAACCCCGAAGGCGCGAATGAGCGCGGGGGGCATTGTTTCGTGCGAGATCGCGAAGTGGTGCAGGCTGCGCTCGGTCTGCGCGCCCCAGTAGTGCTGCGCGGGGACCTCAATCGTGCCCATCGTGTCGGATTCGATACGTACGTCACTCATCGTTACGGCTTCTTCGCTTTCTTTACGGGGGTTACCTTCGTGGGGGTCACGGTCTTGTGCGCTTTTGTGGTTTTGGCGGCCTTCGTCGTCTTGTCGATCTTCGCGACCTTGGTCGTCTTGGCGGTCTTGGCGGTCTTGATGACCTTGGAGACCTTGGTCGCCTTAGCGGTCTTGGAGACCTTGGTTGCCTTAGTGCTCTTGGTGGCTTTGGTCACTTGGGTGGTTTTACTGGCCTTGACGGCTTTGGACGCCTTGGCGGATTCTTTAACCGTCGTCACTTTCGCGGCTCGAACCGTCTTTCCAACCAAAGCCGAACTCGACGTGCCGTCGTACAACGCCACGCCCGTCGCGACCACCTGGCGCGCCGCGATGACGTCTTGGGCGCGCGGGCCGTCGCCGTCGCCGGGTACCTCTAGTAACAACGGCAGCTCACGAATGAGGGGGTGGCCGACCAGTGGCGCGAGACCCATCGGTCCAATAGTGCCCTCACCGATATTGGCGTGGCGGTCGCGATTGCCGCCGAGCTCGATCTTCGAATCGTTCAGGTGCAGACACGCCAATCGCTCCACGCCAACGCTCGACGCGACGTCGTCCAACAACGCTTGGGTGCCCGACACGCTCGAGTAGTCAACGCCGCTCGCCCATAAGTGTTGAGTGTCGATGCACAGACCCAGGCGTTCGTCGCCACCGCACGCGTCAATGAGCGCCGCAATTTCGTCGAGGCTTCGACCCACGGTGCCGCCGGCTCCGGCCGCGTTTTCGATGAGAATCGGGCAGTCGGGCCATCCGTCGGGCGTCGGGGCCGCGTCGTCCAGCGCTCGCTCGAAGGCCTCGGCAATCTGTTTGACGACCTCTTCAAAGCCCGCGCCCTTGTGGGATCCCACGTGCAACACGACCCCCGAGGCGGCCATGGCGCGCGCCACGGAGAGATTGCTGGTCAAACAGGCCACCGACTTTTCGTACAGTTCGCGGTCGGCCGAGGCCAAATTAATCAGGTAGGTCGCGTGGCAAAAGGTCTGGCGTACGCTCGGGTGCGCGGCCTGCGCGTCACGATAGGCCGCTAAGACGTCCGGCGCGTACTGCGACGGCTTCCACATCCGTGGACTCTGTACGAAGACTTGGATTGAGGTCGCGCCAATCTCCACCCCGGCCTCCAGGGAGGGGACGAGCTTGCCGCCCCCGCGTACGTGCGCACCGATATTCACTACGCTAAACCTAGTTCTTGTCACCGACCCCTAAAAAAGGAAACCGTCATGGCCGACACCTTTACCGACGCCTCACGAGCCCTGTTCGCGAAGAACGTCTTCGCCCACGTCGCGACGCTCGAGAGCGACGGATCGCCCAACGTCACGCCGGTCTGGTGCCTGCTCGACGGTGACGAGATCGTCATCAACACGGCCCTCGGACGCGCCAAGGCAAAGAACCTCGCCAACGACGAGCGCGTGGCGCTCTCGCTGACCGACCCCGACAACCCCTACACCGTCATTGCGGTGCGCGGCACCGTGGTCGCCTTCACGACCGAAGGCGCCGACGAGGTCATCGACCAGCTGGCCAAGAAGTACATGGGCGTTGACTCCTACCCCTTGCGCCGAGAGGGCGAGGTTCGCGTGACCGTCCGCATCCGCCCCGACCGCATCGCCCAGCAGCCGGCCTAGTCGCCGTAGGTCCACACCTCGACGAGCCCCTCGCTTCGAACGTCGCGCGTTCGTAGCGCGAAACGTTCACCGGCGAGGTCGAGCACGTCACCCTCGCAACTTCCGACTGCCAGCTCCACGCGAGGGGCGGGTCGGTTGTACGCCGCGACGAGGGTCGCCACGTCAATGGTGAAGTTCACCTCGTCATTCGTGAGTAGCGCGCGCACAATCTGCGCGTGCTGCGTGGCCCGGTGCGTCGCCTCAATCACGACGGGCCCCAGTTCTACGAGGTACGACAGTGTCGCGACGTCGCGCGCAACCAGTGACGCCGGGTGCTCGTCGTCGACCACGATCCACAGTCCCACCCCCGGGATCCACGCCTCACCCCTCGCGGCCGCCACCATTGGGGCGTCGCCGTTTCGTACCTGCAGCAGATCACCGGCGCGCAAGTAAGGGACGACCTCGTCGCACGCGTCGAGGTTCGCCACGAAACGGCGCCACGCCATGCGTTAGGGGCGCAGTTCTTCTTTGGCGAGACGTTCGATATTCACGTCGCGAAACGTCAAGATTCGCACCGACGGCACGAAGCGAGCGCTGCGGTACATGTCCCAGACCCACGCGTCGTGGAGGGTCACCTCGAGCAACGTGGGGGTCGAGTTCGACCGCACCTCGACCGAGACCTCGTTGGCCAAGTAGAAACGTCGATCGGTCTCGACGGCGTAATCGAACGTGCCGACGACGGCCTTGTACTCGTGAACGAGGGCGAGCTCTAGCGTCGACTCGAAGTCGTCAAGCTCTTCGTCGCCCAAGGCTTAAGCGCGCTCGGTGACGCGCAGTTCCTTGATCTTGGCGGCCTTACCGCGCAGGTCGCGCAGGTAGTAGAGCTTGGCGCGGCGAACGTCGCCGTAGGACTCAACCTCGATCTTGGCGATCGTGGGCGTGTGCACCGGGAACGTACGCTCGACACCAACGCCAAAACTCACCTTCCGCACGGTGAAGGTCTCCTGGAGACCCGATCCCTGACGTCGAATAACGACGCCCTGGAAGATCTGGACGCGCTCGCGGGTACCTTCGACCACGCGGACGTGGACCTTCAAGGTGTCGCCGGGGCGAAACGAGGGGATGTCGTCGCGAAGCGAGTCGCGGTCAATGAGATCAGTCGGATTCATGGGTGCGGTCCCTTTCGGATCACGGGCTAGAGAAGTTTAGCCTCTCGGCGCCTCGTCTTGCACTTCGGTGAATTCAGCAAGAATTCGCTGGTCGGCCTCGCTCAAGGGTCCGCGCCTCGCCATCAGGTCGGGTCGACGCGCCATGGTACGCGTCAGCGCCTGGGCGCGACGCCACCGGCGCACGCGCTCGTGGTCCCCCGAACGCAGAACCTCGGGCACCGCCAACCCCGCCACCAGGGCCGGCTTTGTGTAGTGCGGGTACTCGAGCAGCCCGTCGTCGAAGGACTCCTCGAGGGCCGACTCGTCGTTGCCGAGCGCGCCCGGTAACAGACGCACGGCCGCCTCGATGACGCACAGCGCGGCCAGTTCCCCGCCGGCGAGCACGAAGTCCCCCACCGAGATCTCATCGTCGACCACCAGATCGATCGCGCGCTGATCGAACCCTTCGTAGCGCCCACAGAGCAGCGTGAAACCCGGGTGCGCCGCGAGTTCGCGCGCCACCTCTTGGTTAAAGACGCGCCCCGAGGGCGTGAGGGCAATCAGGGGTCGCGCGAGGTCGTGGCGCTCGACGGTGCGCAAGATGGGCTCGGCGCGCAACACCATGCCGGCTCCCCCACCAAAGGGCGTGTCGTCGACCCGACGGTGTGGCTCGTCGCTGGCGTCGCGCAGGTCAAAGGTGCGCAGTTCCCAGATCTCGCGCTCGCGCGCGCGCCCGAGGACGGACGTCGCCGCGTAGTTCGTGACGGCGTCGGGAAAGAGCGTCACCACGTCAACGCGCAACGTCATTCGAAGAGCCCTTCGGGTGCGTCAATCTCCACCAAGACGTTGGCTTCCACGCGAACGACGAATGCCAACGGCACCAGGGCGCCGGATTCGAGAACCAAAAGATCGCTGGCGGGATTGGCCTCCACCTCGCGCACGCGCCCTCGACGTACCCCGTGCTGGTCAACGACCTCACAGTCAAAAAGTTCGTCGATCCACAGTGCGTCCGGTACGTCGAGGCGAGGTGCGTTCAGCACGACCCCGCGCCAGCGCTCGGAATCCTCGCGGGAGTTGATGCAGTCAAACTTGACGAGGAAGCGATCTTGATGGCGCGCCGCACTTTCGACGACTAACGCACCGCGTTCACTCTGCAGTGTCGCACCCTTTTCGAGACGCTCGTCGCGATCACTCCACAGGTCGACTAAGACGTGGCCCTTGAGTCCGTGTGGCTTGACGATGCGACCCACCTCGAGTGTGTCGCGGGTCACGACTTAGTCGACGATGTCGACCGACGTCGTGACACCGTCGCGCGCGCCGGCGGCACCCACGAGGGCGCGAATGGCCTGCGCGGTGCGTCCGCGACGCCCGATGACCCGACCCATGTCGTTGGGCCCCACCTGCAGGGACAAAATCACCTTGCCCGATCGCTCGCTCACCTCAACCGAGACGGCGCTCGGGTCTTCGGCCAGGGCCTGGGCAATGTACGTCAGGACGTTGGTCGCGCTCAGAGCGCGCTCGTCAACGTTGACGTCCTCGTCGTCGAAGTCATCGTCAATCGTGTTGACGTCGCCGGCAACGTACTCGTCGCTCACGTCGCTCATGACTCATCGGCGACGTCGGCCGTTGCCGCGTCGTCACCGTCGTCCTCGATGGTCGCGTGGACGGTCGTCGCGACCGGCGCGCTCACCTCGGGCGTCGACGCCACGGCGGCGGGGGCGCCACTCTTCGAGGCCGCGAACGCGTCGAGCGCGCCGCTCACCTTCAAGAGCTTGGCCACGCGCTCGGTCGGCTGGGCACCTTGGCGCAGCCACGCGACGACTTTGTCGTTGTCGATGTTGATGACGGTCTCGGGCTCGGCGACCGAAAGGCCCCGGGGCTGGTAGGTACCGACGATCTCTAAAAAGGCGCCCGAACGAGCACGACGGCTCTCGGCGGCCACGACGCGATAGGTGGGTTGCTTCTTCTTACCCATGCGCACCAAACGAAGTTTCACTGCCACGACGAACTATTCCTCTCGAACTGGGGGTCCGAAGACTTCTCAGCTGGGCGATATACCCGAGCGTCAGAGTTTAGCGTTGTTTGGGTGGGGTGACCCGACCGCCCTTTTTCTTCTTGCCCTTTGCGGAGGTGGCGCGCGGCTCGAGCGACGCGGCCTGACGTCCCGCGGCCAGCGCCTCGAAGCCGGCGGGGAGTTGGCCACTCGCCTGCGCTCGGGCCAGGGCCGGCGCCATTTTGTTGAGTCCGGCGGGCAGTGACGCGCCCGACCCGCTCATCTGACGCATCATCTTTTTCATCTCGGTGAACTGCTTAATCAATTGATTGACCGCCGCCACGCTGGCTCCCGAGCCCCGGGCAATACGCGTGCGTCGAGAACCGTCGATAATTGAAGGATCGCGACGCTCACCGGGCGTCATCGAGCGAATCATGGCCTCGACCCGCGTGATTTCACCGCCGTCGAGATTCGACGCCGCTTGACGCATCTCCTTGGTCACGCCGGGCATCAACTTCATGAGGCCCCCGAGCGAGCCCATTTTCTTGACCTGATTCAACTGCGCGAGGAAGTCGTCGAAGGTGAAGGTCCCGCTCATCAAGCGACCGGCCGATTCGGCGACCACGTCGGCGTCCATGGTGCGTTCGGCCTGCTCGATCAGGCTCAGCACGTCGCCCATCCCGAGGATGCGCGAGGCCATGCGCTCGGGATAGAAAAGGTCGAAATCGGCAATTTTTTCGCCCTGCGAGGCGAAGACGACGGGGCGACCCACCACGCCGCGCGCGCTGAGCACCGCTCCGCCGCGCGCGTCGTAGTCGAGCTTGGTGACGATGAGACCACTGAGCGTCAGGCGGTCGTGGAAACGTCGTGCGGTCACTACGGCGTCTTGACCCGTGACCGCGTCGATGACCAAGAACGTGTAGTGCGGTTGGGTCGCGTCCGCGATCGAGCGAACCTCGTCCATGAGCGCTTCGTCGATGGCCAGACGACCGGCGGTGTCAATAATCACGACGTCGCGACCGAGTCGACGGGCCTCGTCAAGTCCGTGGCGGGCGACCTCGACCGGCGTCGAGGGGTCGCTGTACACGTCGACGCCGATCTGTTGGCCCAGGACGCGCAACTGCTCCACCGCCGCGGGGCGCTGGAGGTCGGCGGCGACGAGGTAGGGCTGACGGCCCTGTTGCTTGAACCAGTTGGCCAGTTTTGCGGCCGTCGTGGTCTTACCGGCCCCTTGGAGACCGGCCAGCAAGACGACGGTCGGCGGCTTGGGCGCGAAGGTCACCTTTAAGGGTTCCGCGCCGAGTACCTCGATGAGTTGTTCGTGGACGGCCTTGATGACCTGTTGGCCCGGCGAGAGACTCTGACTGAGCGCCACGCCCGCCAAACGTTCGCGGACGGCATCGACGAAGGCGCGCACCACCGTCAATTCGACGTCGGCCTCCAGGAGTGCCGATCGCACGTCGACGAGCGCGGCGTCCAGGTCGGCGTCGCTGAGGCGCCCCTTGGAGCGCAACGACGCACTCAGTCGCTCGAGGCGCTCACTTAACCCATCAAACATGGCTTTGAGGCTACCGTCAGCTCGCGAGCAATGAATCGACGAAGGCTTCGGGTTCAAAGACGATGAGGTCCTCGACGCCTTCACCGACGCCAATGAACTTCACCGGAATCCCGAGTTCTCGCTCGATCGCGACCACGACCCCACCGCGAGCGGTGCCGTCGAGCTTGGTCAAGATAATCCCGCTCACCTGGGCCGCCTTTAAGAACTCCCGCGCCTGGCTGAGGGCGTTCTGACCCGTCGTGGCGTCGAGGACCATCAGCGTTTCGAGCACCTGGCCGGGCGCGCGGTCCGCGACGCGACGTACCTTGGCGAGTTCGTCGAGCAGATTGGTCGAGTTCGCGCGTCGCCCGGCGGTATCGGCCAGTACGAGGTCCGCGCCGCGCGCCTGAGCGCGCCCGAGGGCGTCGTGGATGACCGATCCCGGGTCCGCCCCTTCGTGCGCGCGTACGAGGTCCGCGCCCGTGCGCTCGGCCCAGGCCTGGAGTTGATCGGCCGCCGCGGCACGAAACGTGTCACCGGCCGCCAAGACCACGTGACGGCCCTCGCCGACGAAGCGCGCGGCGAGTTTGGCAATGGAGGTCGTCTTACCGACGCCGTTCACCCCAACGAAAAGCCACACACCAACGCGGTCACTGTCCGCGTCCAAGGTCACGTCGCGTTGTGCGACGAACGACGCCAGAAGTTCCTCGCGCAGCGCCGCCACGATTCCCTGCGGCGCGCCGTCGGTGCGTAGACGCTCAAGAACGTGCTGGGTCGTCGCGACGCCTACGTCACTACGCAAGAGCACCTCCTCAACGACGTCAAGCTGTTCGGCGCTGACACTCGTCGTCGTCGACGCGAGTGTTCGCACTCGATCAAAGACGCTGCGCGACGCGTTGAGGCGCGTCGACAGCGGCGCGGGCGATTCGAGCGTGGGTCGCTCGTCGAGTTCGGTGACCAACACGTGCGGCAGCGGCGCGCGCGGTGCCTCGGGGACGGGTCGCGCGCGACGGCTTCGCGCGCGCAGCACGACGACCCCCGCGACGACGACCGCCACGACGAGGAGAACGAGCAGCGTGGCGCTCACGCCGGCTCCACCTCACGGGGACGATTCACGCGCTGACTGACGACCTTGGAAGAGGCGCCGGGCACCATCGTGACGCCGTAGAGCGCGTCGGCCGCCTCCATCGTGCGCTTTTGGTGCGTGACGATGAGCAGTTGCGCCTCGTCGCGAAACTCGTCAACCAGACTCAAGAAGCGCTGCAGGTTGACGTCGTCGAGCGCCGCTTCGACCTCGTCCATGAGGTAAAAGGGTGAAGGGCGCGATCGAAAGACCGCGAAGAGAAAGGCCAGCGCCGCCATTGAGCGCTCGCCACCGCTCAGCAGGGAGATGCGTCGCACGTTGCGACCCATGGGGCGAACCTCAATCTCGACGCCCGTGTTCAAGGGATCGTCGGGTTCCGAAAGATTGAGTCGACCCTGGCCGCCCGGAAAGAGCATGGAGATCAGCGCCGAGAAGTGTTCATTCACGTCGGCGTAGGCGCTCATGAAGGTCGTCATGATCTCTTCGTCGAGCGTGCGCAGCACCTCTTGGAGTTCACGGCGCGCGTGGCGTACGTCACTGACCTGGGCGTCGAGGTCGCGGTAGCGCTCCTCGAGCGCGGCCAGTTCCTCGAGGGCCAGCGGATTTATGGGTCCGAGTGAACTGACCCGCGCTTCGAGTTCGCCCACCCGCATCGCCAACGTGACGCCCTCGGCGAGAACGACTTCGGGGGCGTCCCCGAGTTCGTCGGGCTCGACACCGAGGTCGCGCCGGATGGCGTCACCCAGGTTGGTCAACTTCACGGCGAGCTCGGCGCGCTCGATCTCACTCGCGCGCGTGGCTTCGGCGAGAGCGTTCAGTCGCGCCTCGGCCTCACGACGCGCTCGGCGGGCCTCTTCGAGACGCTGACCACTGGCGCGCGTGGCCTCGAGCTGTTCGCGGTACGTCGAGTCCAGGGCCTCTTGGGCGACGCGCACGTCGTCGTTCGCCTGCTCGACCAGCGTGGCCAGGCGCGCGAGCACCGACAGGTCAAACTCCAACGCCACGCGACGTTCAGCCGCCTCTCGACGTTCACCCGTTCGGCCCTCGAGGCGCGACTCAATCTCACGCTGGCGCTGTTCGATCAGGCGTCGGCGCTCGCCCAATTCCGCTTCCGTGCGCGACAGGGCCGTCGCGAGCGCACTGACGTGCTCGCGCTGAGCGTCGAGAACGCGTCGCGCCTCGTCGCGCGCGAGTCGTTGGCGCGTGGCATTCGCGAGCGCCTCTTCGAGACTCGGCAGCTCGTCACGCCGAGCGTCAACCTCGGCCGCGCGCTGGGCGAGGGCCGTCTCGAGTTCGTCCACCTCTTGGGTCGCGGTACGCACGCGTTCGACAAAACCTTCGTTCTCGCGCGCCAGTCGCGTCGCGTCCGCCGCGAGACGTTCCACCCGCGCGCTCAATTGCGCCAGCGTGGCCGTCGCGCGCTGCAGTGACCCTCGGGCTTCTTCGAGCGCGGACTCGGCCTCGCGCCACGCGGCTTCGCGCGGGGCGAGGGCGGCCACCGCGTCGTTAGCGAGCGCCAGGGCCTCGTCGACCGTCGCGCGCGTGACGAGTGAACGACCCGACGCAACGCGCCAACCCGAGGCGGCGAAACGATCGCCCTCAATCGTCACCAGCACGAGGTCGCGGTGGGCTTCGGCGAGATCAATACCAGACTCCCAATCCGCCACCACAAAGCAGCGTGCGAAGAGTGCGTCGAGCACCGTCGCGACGTGCGCGGGCGCGCCGGGGCGGGGGCGAACGACGTCGCGGAGGGCGCGCGTGCCGTCAGGAGCCGGCGGTACCACGACGGCGCCTTCGGCGACCGGCAAAATGAGACCCGCTCCCCCTTCGCGTCGCAACGTCGCGAGCGCCGCGCGTACCGAGTGTCGACCGTTGACGACCGTCGCGGCGGCCGACGCGCCCGCGGCCGACTCAACTGCTTTTTCCCAACCGGGCTCGACCTCAATGAGTTCGAGAAAACTGCCGAGCACGCCGTCGAGTCCACCCAACAGGGCGCGGCCGCCGGCGCCGGAGAGCTCGTCGAGCGCCCGCGCGAGGGCCTCGGCGCGGGCCTGCGCGCGCGCCGCCACGTCGGTCGCTTCAGCGTGGGCCACGCGCGACTGTTCGCGCGTGGCCTCAGCCAGTTCGAGTGACGCTCGCGCGGCGTCGAGTGCGCGCGTCGCCTCGTCGCGCTCGGCGCTCACTCGGATGACCTCATCGGCGTTGGCGGGCGGCTAGTGCTCACCGGCCAGGGAGCGCGCCCGGGTACGGCTAAA
>JANWIR010000071.1 GCA_025449805.1 Acidimicrobiales bacterium
AAGGCGGGCAAGAAGATTAACTACGAAGGCGCCAGTGGCAGCATCGACTACAACATGTACCACAACACCTTCGGTCCTTACGCGCCGTTCGTGGCGAACGCCTCGACCGGTAATGAGGTTCAGGGCAAGCCCCTGAGCGCCAAGGTGCTCGGTGACGTGACCAACTGCACGTCGACGAAGTCGTGCCTGGCGGCCTTGATGGCTGACGGATTGATTTAGGACGTCGTGGTCTCGGGTGGCTCTTACGCGAGTCCTCCCGAGACCACGTTGTTTTTTCTCAGATTCGCGACGAGAACGTTCGTCGTGGAGGAATAGATTGAAGAACGTAGGTGGTGACGTGAACCAATTGAACGAGTCGGGTCCGCTCAATGGCGTGCACGTCTTGGATCTCTCGCGCGTTCTCGCCGGCCCCTACGCGACGATGATTCTGGGCGACTTAGGCGCCGACGTCATCAAGATTGAACAGCCCGGCTCGGGCGACGACACGCGACTGTGGGGCCCCCCATTTATCGACACGCCCCAGGGACGTGAAAGCACGTACTTTCTTTCGACGAATCGCAACAAGCGTTCGGTGACGCTCGACATGAAGGACCCCGAACAGTGGACCTTCATTGAACAGCTCGTCAAGTGGGCCGACGTCATCGTGGAGAACTTTCGCCCCGGCGTGATGGAGCGCTTGGGTCTCGGTGACGAGGCGCTCGAGTCCATGAATCCCGGACTAATCCGACTTTCAATCAGTGGTTTCGGTGACGACGGTCCCGACGCTCGACGGGTCGGCTACGACCACATCTTGCAAGGCGAGGGGGGCTTGATGTCGATCACCGGTGCCCCCGAGGGTCCCATGGTGAAAGTCGGTGTGCCGATCGCGGACATCGTCGCGGGGCTCTACGCCGTTATCGGCGCGGTCGCCGGCCTGGTCGAGCGAAACCGTAGTGGTCGTGGGCAACGCGTCTCCACCTCGCTGCTGGCCGGACAGATTGGCATTCACACTTTTCAGGGCACGCGTTACCTCGTCGGTGGCGAGGTACCCCCCTTGTCGGGTAATCAGCACCCGACGGTTTGCCCCTACGGGGTCTTCTACGCGAGTGACGCACCGATTGTGTTGGCCGTGGGTAACGACGCAATCTGGCGGCGCTTCGCCCCACTCGTCGGCATCGATCCACTGGACGAACGTTTCGCGACCAACGCGTTGCGCATTGCGCGCGTCGCGGAATTGAACGAACTCATGGCGCCCGCCCTCGCGTCAGCGACGGTGGCGCACTGGCTCCCGCTCTTTGACGCCGCGGGCGTACCGGCCGGCGAAGTGAAGAAGCTCGACGCGGTCTACGCGAGCGAGCAAGTGCGTCAACAGAATCTCGTGTGGAGCGTCGAACACTCGACCTTAGGCCCCATTGAACTACCCGGTAGTCCTCTTCGCTTCGGTCGCAGCACCGTGTCAGCGCGACTCGCTCCGCCCACGTTGGGTGAGCACACCAACGAGGTTCGACGCGAATTCGGTCACGATGAGTAGGGCCGACGAAAGGTTGGTGACGTCGTGGCGCCCATAACGCGCATTGGTCGCTCAATGTCACTCGTCCAGAGTCGACTTGAATCTCGCTGGCGTCGGTCCCGACGCTGGATTCGTCACCGCCGCCGAACCCGCGTCGCGGCGCCTCCGGCGACGACCGTGTCGGTGGAGGACGTTGGCGGTGGCGTCACCGAGATTCGTCTACTCGGTGGCGAACGGCGCAACGTACTGGGACGTTCCACGATCACGGCCATTGAAGAAGCGGTGGCGAATCCTCTCGCCGGGACGCGCGCCTTCGTACTGACCGCCGAAACGCCAGACTTCTGTGCCGGTTATGACCTGATTGAGGCGTCGCGCGGCGTCGCGAGTGATCTCATTGCCCACGACGAAAACTTTGCGCCGCTGCGTCGTTCCAAGATTCCCATTGTCGCGGCACTGCAGGGCAACGTCATTGGCGGCGGCTTAGAACTCGCGCTGTCGGCGGACGTACGCGTCGCCTCACCCGAGGTTCGTTTCGCAATACCGGCGTCGAAGCTCGGCCTCGTGTACTCCGAGACGGGGGTGCGCTTGCTCGTCAGCATGCTGGGCGAAGCCCTCGCGCGCGCCATGTTCGTTGGAGGTCGCGACCTCAAGGCGGAGACGGCCCTCTCGATTGGGCTCATCAGTGAGATGGTGGGCCGTGAGCAGTTGCGCGAACGCGCGATCGCCCTGGCTACTGAGATTGCCTCGTGGTCGACCCTCGCCTCGTCGGGCAATCGGCAGATTCTCGACGTCATTGCTGGACGCATCGACGCCGACCCGGCAGCTCTTCGTCTCGCGAGCTTCGCCGAGCACGGTGATCTGGCCCAGTCGATTCACCAATTCGTAACGCGCCGTCGACCGCCGGCCAAGGTGCCAACGCCGGTGATGCCGAGCGATTCGTAAGTTCCACTGAGGGGTTCCAGAGCCGGTCCGCCGCGTCGGTGTCCACGAACGCGCCCGGTCGTTTCGACGCCGAGTCCCGAAATCGCCCCCGTCACCATCGCGACGCGGCCCAAAGGGTCGTGGTCGATCGCGACCTCGGGCGCGCGACTTGGTGCACCCAATGGTGACGTGACGCGCGAAGCACCCGGGATTAGCGTGCGAAAACTTGAGAACGCCGTTCGTCGCGACCGCGTGGCCCGACGTTAGGGTGACGGTGGACGCACCTTGGACGGGGTGGGTCGTCGATGGGGGAGGCGTTATCGAGCGGAGCTATCCCCAACGCGACGTCACCGAATCACGGGTCCGCCCTCGCGCGCTGGCCCAGAGCCTCTTCGCGCCGCTACCGCGACGCTACGACGCACTCGCGTTCGTGCTCTCCCTGGGCCAAGATCGTCGATGGCGTCGAGCGATGGTTGACATGGTCAAGCCAGCTAAGCCTGGAATCGTCCTCGACGTCGCGAGTGGACCCGGCGCCGTCACGCGCGAGTTGCGACGTCGTGGGGTGCCACGCGTCGTGGCGCTCGACGTCAGTGAGGCGATGCTGCGACGGGGCGTGGCGAACGCCGCCCACGACAACGCGTTCGAGCAGGTCAAGTTTGTCGTGGGCGGAGCGGAGCAGTTGCCGTTTGCGGACGGCGCATTCGACGCGCTGACGTTCACCTATCTCTTGCGCTACGTCAGTGATCCCGCGGCCGTGTTGCGCGAACTGGGCCGTGTAGTTCGCCCCGGTGGCGTGATGGCGAGTCTCGAATTCGCGGTACCGCCTCGCGCGTGGTGGCACCTTTGGTGGGTTGGGTACACGCGTCTGGTACTCCCCGTGGCCGCGGCACTGACTGGCGGGCGGGCCTGGTGGCGCGCTGGGCGATTCCTCGGTCCGAGCATTAGCGCGCACTACGACCGCTATTCGCTGGCCTGGACGCTCGACGCGTGGCGAGCGGCCGGCTTTCGCGAGGTCACCGTGCGGCGTATGAGTCTCGGAGGCGGTGTCGTGATGTCGGGGGTTCGCGAGTCGTGAGCGACGCCGAGTCACTGCGGTCGAACGACGGGTCGTCCGAGGGAGCCGCGTACTACGCGTCGCCGGGTTTCATTCGAAGCCCTCGACGACGTGAGTGGTGGAGTGTGCTGCATCCGCCCTACACGTTGCTGCATCTGTCACTGGTGGTACTCGGGGGGTGCCTGCGCGCGCCGGTGAACTACGGGTACCTCGCGGTGAGCATCGTGGCCTTCTTTTTAGGTCTCGGCGTAGGCGCTCACTCGCTGGATGAGTTGCACGGACGACCCTTGGGTACGACGATTCCTCGCCGCCAACTCTGGGGAGCGGCGATTGTGGGACTGGGTGGGGCGGTCGCCCTAGGCGTGGTTGGGGTGTTCCTCGTGAGTCGCTACCTCATCGTGTTCATGGTGATTGGTCTCGTGATCGCGATTGGTTACAACCTCGAGATTGGTCACGGACGGTTACACACCAGTGGCGTGCTCGTCGTTGGATGGGGATCGTTTCCGATAGTGACGAGCTACTTTGCCCAGCACCGGACCATAAGCGCGGCGGCTGTCGCGCTCGCGGGCTTTGGCGCGTTGTTGGTGCTGCTGCAACGCACGCTCTCGACGCCGGCGCGTCTTCTCCGTCGGCGCACGGCGCACGTCGAGGCGCGCCTGTTGCTACGCGACGGTACTGACCTCGAGTTGACGAAGGCGACGCTCCTAGCGCCGCTCGAGACGTCGCTGCGCATTCTTTGTTGGAGCGGACCGGTACTCGCGCTCTCGATGTTGCTCGTTCGGCTCGCCGAAGCGTAGCTCCGCTCGTTAAGTGGGCGAACTTTGCGTCGTCGTCGCGGGAGGTGGGAGCGTCGCGGCGGTCGGCGGAAAGCGGCCCGTCTCGGCACCCACGGCGAGTCCAATGTTGGCGACGTGAAGATGAATCTCCTCGAGGAGATCGGTATTGGCCTTCACCTCGGCGATCAGCATCGTGTTTTCTTCAATGAGCTTTTTAATGTCGTCAGTGTTATTCGACGTGTGCAGCGCGACTTCGGACGCGATGGCGTCGGAGCGCTTGGCCGCAATCAGCAGGGCCGCCGCTTGAACGCCCGCGAGCATCGAGAGGAAGAGGTTCAACAAGATGTAGGGGTACGGATCAAAAGCCTTGTGGTGCAGCACGTGTTCTAAGAAGAAGGTGTTGACGATCGCCCAGGTAATCATGACCGCGAAGAATCCGAATACAAAGGGCCACGAACCCATGACGTTTCGCATCCGGTCGGCCGCACGCTCGCCGAGCGAAAGATCTCCCCCCGATCGCACGCCCGGGTGATGGTGCCAATGGGTCTGCCAGCGTGCGTCGGTCACGACTCATTGTGACACACCGTCTTCGTTGCTGACCGAAAACCGTCGCGTCACGGCGGTACGCTGGGCGCCAGTTACGTAGTCAGGAGTGGGTCGTGATCGTGCCGCTCGCCAACGTACGACGTCGCTTTGTGCGGTACGTTGCTCAGCTTCGGGGGAATCGGAGCTCACGTTTGGTCGTGGGACTTTTGATCGTGAGCGCGAGCACGGGCGTACTCGCGGGAGCGAGGGATCTGGCGGCGGCGTCGTCCGCACCGCTACCCTGCACCGCGAGCCAGGTCCGTATCGCACTCACCACGAACACGCCGAGCGCGGTGGTGGGACAGGTCGTTGTCGTGCGCGCGACCCTGACGAACACGTCGACCGTCACGTGCACCGTGACGATTGGCGCGACGTCGCCGACGTTCACCGTTTACGACCGAGCGGGCGTTGCGAGGTGGAGTTACTGCGACTCTCGCGTGCGGCCCGAAGTGTGCCCGCAGTACCTACGCCTCGTGACCCTTGCGCCTGGTCACCAGTTCGTGAAAACGGCGTCGTGGGCAACGTCCAAGGTCGCTCCGGTAACGCCGGCTGGGATCTATCGCCTCGAGTGTCGTTTCGTCGGTACGTCGATCGCGGCGTCGGCGCATTTCTACCTCGCGCGTTCGCCGTCGTCACCGAGAGTGATGACCGAAGCTGACGCGGGGCGGATTGTGACGCTGAACGTGGGCCGCGAAATCGAGTTGCGATTCGCAACGTCGACGTACGTCTGGAGCACGCCGCGTCTCTCGACCACGACGGTGCTGACCGCCGTAGCCGGTGCGTCGCCTTCGACGCCGACGTACGTCGCCGCGTCCCCGGGGCGCGTCGCCGTGAGCACGATTGGGACGCCGCGGTGCTACCCACAGTGTCTTATGCCGAGTCGAATCGTACGATTCGTCGTCCGCGTACTTCAGCCCGTGCCCGCCGGCAAATAGAGCGTGTCGAGCGCCGTGAGGTGTGCTCGATTCAAGGTCACGAGGCAGTTCGCGAACGCCACGGGCGCGAAGGATCCGCCGCCGTAGAGGTCGGAGGCACTCACGCACGTTAAGCGACGTGAACGCTGCCACGACGTCTCGGCCGTCACGAAGTCTTGGCGCGTCGTGCGGTTCACCAGCGTTCGAAAGATGACGCGACGCTGTTGATTGATGAGGGCGTCGAAATGCAGAACCTCCGCTTCGGCGCAACCCTCCAATCCGATGGTGGTGGATTGATCACACGTGAGCAGGGTGAAGGACTCGTGAAGGATTGGGGGAGCCGGAGCCTGGCTGCGCGGTGCACGGTGCCCCGAAGAGGTCGGGGCTGACGTTGCGATGCCGCGCGCCACCTCGCCCGCCGCGAAGGCGAGCAGCACGATGACGACGGTGACGAGAGTTCGACGCACGAAGAAAGTCTGGCAGTTGTAGTTTGCCCAGATGCGTCAGTTCAATCCTCGTGACCGGCGAGGACCGCAATGACGCGCACCATCTGGTGGAGTGAAAGGCGCATGCTCGCGCGACCAATCTGGAGTTCGTAGCGCTGCAGTCGCGTGCCCTCACTGACGAAGGGGTTGGCGAAGGTCCAGACCCCGTCGTGTGTCGCCAGGTGACGAACGCGCGCCTCCATCTGTGCTCGGGTGGCTGGGAAACGTAGATGCATTAAGGGGCTACGCACGTCGTCGGGCAAGACGTCGACATCCTCCACGGTACGAAGGGCCCTGGCCACGGCGCGGGCTCGTCGGTAGTAGGTCGCCATGTCCGCGGGTCGTTCACGTAGCACGCTGAGGGCCGACGCGGCGTAGGGCCAGAGCATGTAGGGACGCCCCCCGTGTCGCGTGCGCCAAATGGAAACTTCGTCAATGACGTCGGCGTCGCCCGCGACGCAACTACCTGAGATGCCCCCAAGACCCTTGTAGAACGAAACGTAGACCGAGTCGAAGAGAGCCGCCACGTCGGCGATGGACTTCTTGGCGGTGGCGGCGTAGTACGGCGCGGCCTCCCACAGTCGCGCGCCGTCGAGGTGCACGGCCGCGCCACGCTCGCGCGCCCATTCGACCTGGGCGTTGAGCTCGCGCCACGTGGGGAGATACCCGCCAATGTCTCGTTGCGGGAGTTCGAGCACGAGCACGGCGAGGGGCTCTTTGATCAAGTTGAGTTCTTCCAGCGTCACTGGTTCCAACGGCGCGAACCGAGAGCCCGCGAGAACTTCATTCAGTCCGTGCAGACGCGCGAAGGCATTCTCTTCGTGCGTGCGCAAGTGGCAGAGGGGGTGAAAGGCCACGTTGCGCCGTCCTCGACGGTCGGCGTGCACGCGCAGTGTGGCTTGTTGGGCCATGATTCCCGTGGGTAAGAAGAGAGCCTTTTCCTTGCCGAGGAGAGTGGCGACTTCGTGCTCGAGCTCTTCGACGACGCCGCCCTGGCCGTACACGTCGATTGCCGTGTCGTGGGGAATTTGAGCGAGCAAGGTCGTCACGTCGCGTGGTCCGTCACCACCGAGGTAGCGCGAGCACTGCTGGGCGAGATCTTGGAGCGAAACGCGGGGGGTACGGGCCATTGGCCCAGGCTAGTGAGCGGGCAACTTCACGGCGAGACCGAGCTAGCGCCCGTCGCGCGTTACGCGTCGTCGCGCGGCACGCGTACGCACACCGCTTTCGGTCGCACCATAACGGTGTGTTTGCGACGAGGTCCTCGAGCACCACCATCCAATTCGTAGGGCGTGTGCTCATCCAACGCGACTTCGAAGTGGCGACCTTGGGTCATGCGCGTAAAGGGCGAACGGTGGGCGTTACCCGTCACGAGCCGAGCGATAACGCGGGTCCATTGTCCTACGTTCTGCGCGGTCACGACGCCAATCTCGAGTACCCCGTCGTCCGGTAATCCGGCGGGGAAGACCGAGATGCCACCGGCAAGTGCGTTCATCTGTCCAAAGAGAACGCCGGTGGCCTTTCCTTCAAACCACGGCGCGCCGTCCACGCGAATTGTTGCCTCGCGCGCGTTGACCCGCATCGCCTTGACGGCTGTCAACACGTACGCCGCTCGCCCGAATCGTTTCTTAAGTTTGCCGTCGACCTTTTGCATGACGACCGCGTCAAAGCCGATACCCGCCATCACGGTGAAGCACTTGCCGTTCATGACGCCAACGTCGAGGCGTCGAGAATGTCCGTCAAGGGCGATATCGAGCGCGGCTTTCAGATCGACGGGAATGCCAAGATTGGTCGCGAAGAGATTCGCGGTTCCCGCGGGAAGTAACGCAATTTCGACATCGGTGTCGATCACGGCGTGCACGCAACGCTGCACCGTGCCGTCCCCGCCCCAAATAAGGAGCAAGGTGGCGCCTTGCGCCGCCGCCGTCTTGGCGAGCTTTGCGGCGTCACGACTACTGGACGCCTCGAACCAGAGTGGATCGTGATAGCCACGACTCGCAAGGCGCTCACGAAGTTCATCGAGGCCCCCGCCGAGAACCTTCTTCTTGTGGGCGATGACGCCGATGGAAGTCACACGTGCTCTTTCTGGAGTTCAACGCCACCGCGAACCCGAGACGGTGGTGTCACCCTCGGTTGGTCGCTACCGTGAGTCTTCCAGACAATGTGGACGCGTCACAATCCCGTCGGGTCAGGCTCACCGATTGCCCTACGGCCACGCCGAAATCGCGCACCAACGATGGTGCACGACCCCCGTTCGCGCGACGCACTGGGCATTCGCGAGCCATTGTCGTTGATTGAGGATCGGCTGGGGGCTCCGTGGTAAAGCGAGAAAGTGCGAGCTCGACCACTCGCAACGCGTCGGTCGTGCGAGTGGTCGAGCTCGAGGGCCCATCTCTTCTCGAGCGCAGGTCGTCGTTACTTGTTACACGGCGCCGTAGCTAGAAGAAATGTCGCCGTCCTCCGACCGCGTGGCCGAGCGCGCCGAGCGTCCAAAGGACGACGCCAATGATCAACACGACGACACCGAGTGACCACAGAAAGGGAATCTGCAGAAAGAATCCCAACAGAAGAAGAACCAATCCAATGCTTATCATTACGACTCCTTTTTTCGTGTCGACGCGCCGCGATTGGTCGCGAATTCGCCATTCGTACGGCGCGCCGAGAGATCGGTGATTCGTTGGCTAACGCTGCTCTTCGCGGAGCACCGTCGAATTCCCTGCGCTGTCGGTCGTCTCTCGTATCACCGAGTGCGGCGCTGGCCGCACGGCTCGGCGTGACGACGCAAAGATGATGGTTGACACCACAAAGCCGAGGGCACCGGCAATCATAAGAATGACGCCGATCGTCGACAGTCGAAAGCCGTGATTTTGGACAACGTTGGAATTTTGAGCAGTGACGGCCCAATACAAGACGGCACCAATCACCGTCGATATTCCGCTAATCACCATTCCGGGCAGTCCCATAACATCTCCTTTAAATTTTCGTCATGAGTGCGTTGGCAACGCCACGCACGTTCTCTGTCGTGGGGGAACGACCGCGCGTCACGGAAAAAATGAAGTTCACAGAGAGTTCTCAGCAACGCAGTGCAATGGTGCGATATTTCTAAGACTTTGGCGCGAGGATACGACTTCTACGAAACTGCCAAGGCGTTGCCAACGGGGCGTTCGATGGCGTTCTTAATGTTGGGAAGCCAGTAGCCGCACTGTGGGTGCTGCGCGATCGAGCAACGCCACGCGCTGAGCATGTTCGTGATTAACGTTAAAGGCACATGATGCAGACAAAATTCCGAGAGCGGGTAAGTCGTGCGTTGCGGACGTTGGACCGGGTCACGTCGCGGGTCAGTACTGCCATGTTCGTGGTGGCAGTCCTCGTTGGCGTCAACGTCGTTATGGCGTGGCATAACTTTCCCGATCGTTGGCAGATTGTGTACAGCACCATCACGAACACGGTGGTCGTAGTAATGCTCTTTGCGTTGAAACATACTGATAATCGACAACAGACCGCTCTGCAACTGAAACTGGACGAATTGATTCGTGCGATGCCCTCCGCCGACGACCACTTAGTTCAGATTGAGCACGCACCCGAAGAAGAGCTCGGCGAACGCGAGCGCGAGCAAATTGCCGTGCACCAGGCGTTGCGATCCGATGAGGTCTAGGTCGCGCGAGAAGCCTACCGACAATGGCGAATCTCGGTTGCCGCCGTCCCCTAAGGACTACTTCGGCGGCGCGATTTTCGCGCCTTCTAGGATCGAGTCATGACCAAGCCTCTGATCGGCATTACGGGACGTCGCTGGCCCGCCTCGACGCTCGGTTCTCATCTGCCCAAAGCGATGAACGACGTCACGTTCGATCTGCACTTTTCGGACTACCCCAAGTCCGTCGCGCTCGCTGGAGGCGTGCCGGTCGAGCTCGCGCGAGACGCTGACGTGAGCGAAATTCTCGATCGGATCGAGGGACTCGTACTCAGTGGGGGCGCCGACCTCGATCCCCGCCACTACGGCGCCGAGCCGGACGCAAATCTGGGTGCCTTGGAGCCCGAACGTGATGACTGGGAGTTGGCGTTATTGGAAGGTGCTCGCGAGCGAAACCTTCCAGTGCTCGCGATTTGTCGCGGATTTCAACTCGTCAACGTCGCCTTCGGAGGATCGCTGCGCCAACACGTTGAGGTGGACGAAGGCGCCGGACACCCGCAATGGGACCTCGACGGTCGCGCCGTTGCGCACGAGGTGCGCGTCGTAGGCGACACTCTCGCCGCGACGCTCTTCAATCCCGTACATGGCGTGAACTCACTTCATCACCAAGTTGTCGATCGTGTAGGCGAAGGTCTCGTCATCTCGGCCGTCGCGCCAGATGGCGTGGTTGAAGGACTTGAAACAACCGACGGTAACGTGCTGGCGGTGCAGTGGCATCCGGAGCTTCTCCACGCACCTGATCCAGCGTTTCGATGGATTGTTGACGCGGCGCGCAAGCGATTGAATACCGTGATACTGCCAGACCAGCAGTAACTTCGCGACTCCACCTGCCTCCAACGAATCCGCCAAACGCTGACGACGTCAAAGGACTGCCTAACCAATGATGTCGTCGAGATTTCAAGCGAAGAGGTGGCGAGAACGTCAGCCCGGGCGGTCGTTACCGTTTCGCCGGTATTCGTAACGTCACTAATTCCTGACGTTTGCACGCAAGAAGTTGGCGACGTACTCCAGGTGTTCGGCCATGGCCTCTTGCGCTCCTCGACCGTCGCGATTGCGCAGTGCCTCGTATATTTTCACGTGTTGGAGATACGAATGGTGACGACGCTCGTACGAATCACCTCGGCGTTTCATCGTTCCCCACAGGTCACTCTTGCGCGCGGTCTCAATGAGTCCGTACATGCGTAAGAGCAGCGAGTTATGTGTCGCGTTCATGAGGGTGCGGTGAAAGGCTAAATCGCACATTTCGAATTCGTCGTAGTCACGGGCCTGCTCACAGGCGTCCACCGTTTTGGCAATCTCCTCAAAGTCTGATTCGGTGGCCTCAATCACCGCGACGAACAGTGCCATTGGCTCAAAAGCTTGGCGGGCAGCCATGACGTCACTTGGGCCAATATCGTTGAGCATGGACTGCAACGATGAAGGGTCATCTTCGAAGTTGACCATCGCCGCCACCGGGTCGTGCTTGAGATACGTCCCGCGTCCCACCTCTCGCGAGACGACGTCTTCTGCCTCGAGGAGCGAAAGGGCGCTACGCACGGCCGAACGCGAAAGGTTCAACGTGTCCGCCAACGATCGTTCGGTGGGTAGTTGTGATCCCGTTTCTAGTCCACGCTGGGCCGCGTCGCGCAGAAGAATGGCCGCGACGTCGCGAATTTGATTCTTGGAGAGTGTTTGCAAAATCTCCTCCTCACGTCGCAATCGCAACCAATTTTACCAATGTAACGTCTTTGCCAAAAAGGATCGCGCTGAATCGGTCATCACAACCATTACGACCAAATGCTACTCCAACCTGAAATAACTTCACAATCGGTGTGTTAGTGAATTTATTCACGAAAAAGTTTTCGTGATAGCCGCATTCCACGTTGACAGCCGACGCAAATCTGACTACATTCGAGAAGAGGTTACAGTACCAATGTAACCTATTAAACCAATTTTGAGGGGGAGATTGTGCGCTTCGCGACCATTCGAACGGATCGGGGACTTCGTCTCCACGTCAAGGGATCCAACGGCTACGTCGATCTCGGTGACGCGAGTTCTAACGAAACACTGTCGTCGCTGCACGGGCTCGCGAACTCGGGCGATCTCGGACTCGACGCCGCTCGTGCCGCGTCACAACTCGAAGGCACGCAGGTGGAGCCCCATCAGTTTGCAGCCGCGACCCCCGACGCGCCACGCGTCCTTTGTCTTGGCGTGAATTACGCCGAGCACGCGATTGAGGGCGGCCGCACCGTGCCCAAGTGGCCCGAGTCATTTGTGCGCGGCACTGGCAGCATGATTGGTCCGTTTGATGACCTCGTCGTGCCAATGCTCACGGAGCGATTCGACTACGAAGCCGAGCTCGCCATCGTCATCGGCAAGGGCGGACGCTACATCCGCGAGGCTGACGCTTTTGACGCCATCTTGGGCTATACGGTGATGAACGATGGTTCAGCGCGTGAGTGGCAACGCAAGGCGACGCAATGGACGCCGGGAAAGAACTTTGAGGGGACGATGCCTATCGGGCCGGAAGTCGTGACGGTCGACGAAATTGACATTTCGGATCTGGCGATTCGCTCGATTCTCAACGGTCAAGTGATGCAAGACGCTCGTACATCGATGATGATCGTGAGCGTTGCGCGCGCGGTGGAGTACTTCTCGGGCTTTACGACGCTGCGTCCCGGCGACGTCATCGCCACCGGCACGCCGGGTGGCGTCGGATTCGCGCGCACACCGCCGGTGTGGCTCACGCCGGGCGACGTAATTGAAGTCGAAGTCGAAGGCGTCGGAAAGATTTCAAACAAGGTCGTTGCGGAGCAGGGTGCTCCGAGTGACTGGCCGTGGCGTGCCTTGGAAGTGGACACCACCAATTTTTAGTAGTTAAGAGTCTGCGTCAAGCAGGGAATCACCAAATCAATATCAAGGGGGGAATATGCATTTCACAACTTTGGCGCGTCGGGGGGGAATCGCCGCGCGCTTTAAAAGACAACTGGCATTCTTCGCGTCGGTGCTAGCGCTGCTGGTGTCAACGCTGGGCATGCCAATTGCGCAAGGCACGGCGGGGGCGACCTCATTTAAGGGCTCGATCACCATCGCTACCGTGGCGCCGTTCACTGGCGTCGACGCGGCGCTTGGGCCAAAGTACGAAACGGCATGTTACGCAGCGTCGCAGGCGATTAACAGCGCCGGTGGCATCATGGGCAAGCAACTCAAGTGCAAGACCGTTGACACCCGTGGCGACCCCGCGGACGCCGTGCCGGCAGTCCGTCAGATGTACGCGACCACGTCGAACCTCGCCCTCGTCATTGGTTGCACCTCCGACGAAGCCGCGACCGTGGTGCCCGTCTTTGGTGCCCACAAAACAGTTTCCTTCTGCATGACTGGGCAATCTGAGTTTGACGCGGTGCACTTCCCGTACTTCTTCCGACTGGTTCCACCGGACGCGGCCGACTCGGTTGCCATGGTGCAAATCGCCAAGACGAAGGGCTACAAGAAGATTGCGTTGGCTTTCGGTAATGACGCCGGTAGTCAGACCTTCGTGCAGCCCGCGATCGACGCGATCAAGAAGGCCGGTATGTCCATCGTGTCGAACCAAACGCTCGACATCAGTGCAACCACCTTCCAAACGGAAGCGCAAGCAATCGTCCAGTCTCACCCGGACGCGATCTTGATGGAAGCGCTCGGCGCCGCTGGTGTGGCGTTGTTGTCGGAGATCTACCAGGCCAATGGCAACAAGATGATTCCCACGATTGGAACCTCGGCCATGATCGACCCGGTCTTCTTCTCGGGTGTCACGTCGGGGCCAATTGGAACGCAGACGTTCATTAGCAACTTCAACGCGGACAACCAGACGGTCAACGCGAGTGGTCCGGCGTACCCGCTGTACAAGAAGCTCGTCCTTGCGCAGTCCGGCAAGGTACCTGGCGTGCCAAGCTTCGCGGGTCTGTTGTCAGCTAACGGTACGGTGCACCTCTACGACGGCATCAACTTGGCGGCGCTGGCGATGACCATGTCGGGTTCGACCCAGGGCTCAAAGTACAAGGCCGACATCATCAAGATTGCTCAAGGTCAACGTGGAGCGGTCAACGTCTCTAGCTACGCGGCCGGCGTCAGGGCGCTGAAGGCGCACAAGAAGATTCACTACGTCGGCGTTGGTGGTCAGTACTCCTTCGACGCCTATCAGACCGCGTTCGGTCCGTTCGAGAACGATCAGTTCCTCGCCGACGGCACGACGGTGGCGGTAGGTGGTTCGTTGGGTTACTGCAACCTCACGACGTGTAAGTCCAAGCCGTAAATAAGTGCGGTGGGCTCGGCCGTGGCGTCACGCCACGGCCGAGCCCACGTTTCACCAAACTTCCCATTAACTCCTACGAAAGGCTATTGACGTCGTGAGCGTCTTCTTGTCGTCATTGGGCTTCGGTCTTATCACCGCTGCCGTCCTCGCTATCGCCACCGTGGGTTTCACGATGCAGTTCGCCGTGACCAACGTCTTAAATCTGGCCTACGGCTCGGTGATGATTAACAGTGCGTTTGTTACGTACTATCTCAATCTCCACGCGCACCTCAACGCGTGGGTCGCGATGATTGGTGGTGTCGTGACGGGTTCCGTCGCGTCCTACCTCATCAATCGCTGCATCTTTACGCCGTTTCAACGTCGGAATCTTCCACCCATCACCATTGTGATTGTGGCGCTCGGCGTTGACCTTTGTGGCACTTTCGGGTTACAAGCGATCGTGGGCGGGAGCTACTTCAACTACCGCCAGTCCCCTGGACGCCAGTGGCACTTTTGGGGTATGTACTTCAGCACGTTGCAATTAACGATTATCGGTATTGCGGTCGTGGTTTTGGCATTAGTTCACTGGCTGTTGAAGTACACGAGGTTGGGTAAGGCGATGCGCGCGACGTCCGCCAACATGAATTTGGCGCGTAACTCTGGTGTGCGCACGCAAATGGTGATTTCAACCACGTGGATCATCTCCGGCGCCCTGTGTGGCTTGGCTGGAACGGTCTTCGCGATGGATACCGGGGTCTTTGACGCGACGAGCGCCCAGCTGTACATCGTCCTCCTCCTCTCCGCGATGTTCTTAGGCGGACCGGGCGAGCCCTACGGCGCGATGCTCGGCGCCGTCACGATTGGTGTGGCGACGGAAGTTTCGGCTGGATTTATAAATCCTCAGTACAAAGAGGTCATTGCGTTCGTGGTCCTGCTGGGAATGCTGATGTTTCGCCCCTACGGCATCTTTGGTAAGGAGAAGACCCTCTAATGTCCGCCATATTCTTCTATCTTGCGACGGTCCTCGTCTACGGCGCCGTGGACGCGATGGCCTGCCTCGCGCTCAACGTCGAATTCGGATTCGCCGGTCTCTCGAACTTTGGTTTCATCATCTTTCAAGCGGTCGGCGCCTACGTCGCGGCCGCGCTGTCGATGGGACCATGGAAGTCATCGAACGGCGGATTTCAGCAATACGTGTTTGGATGGCACCTGCCCTTTCCATTCCCGTGGATCGGCGCCGCGTTAGCGGGTGGACTCCTGGCCCTCCCGTTCGTCTTTCTCGTCGGCAAGCGCCTCCGTGGCGACTTTGCGGCGGTGGGACTCCTCGTGTCGGCCGTACTGCTCAATCAACTCGTCAATAACTACGTACCACTCTTCAATGGGGCCGCGGGCATTTCCATTGTGCCGGCGCCGTTCCAGGGCTTCTGGAATCCACAGTCGTTGGGCTACCAATTTGCCTACGGCGGCGTGGCCGCGGTACTCAGTATCTTGACCTACTTCCTGCTTCGACGAATCACCGAATCGCCCTACGGTCGTTCGCTGCGGGCCATGCGCGACAACGACATTGTCGCGGACTCGCTGGGCAAAAACCTCCGCGTGCAGCGCACCTCGATCATGGTGCTCGGCGGCATGATTGCCGGACTCTCGGGCGCCATCTTGGTGGGCTTCATTAATCTTTGGGCGCCTGGCGCGTGGGGCTACGCGGAAACAATCGTCCTTTTCGCGGCGATCATCGTAGGTGGCGCGGGGAATCACAAGGGCGCCGTACTCGGTGCCATCTTGGTGCCGCTCGGATTTGAGGAGATCACCCGATTCATCCCACCGCTGTCGAATCCGTCGCTGATTCCTGCGTTGCAGTGGGTCGCTATTGGTCTCTTGATCATCTTGTTCCTCTGGTTCCGCCCGAATGGAATCTTGCCGGAGCGCCGGCGCATCCTGAGTGGCGGCGAGGTTCTTGCCCCGGCACCCGCTACGTCGAACGATGACGGGGAACCCCTTATTAATTTGGGCAATCTCGACAACATGGACTTTCGCTCGCTGCTGCGCCTCAAGGGAGACGCGGGCGAACACGACGTGATCTTGTCGACGGAGGGCCTGTCGCGGTCGTTCCACGGGGTAACCGTCGTGTCGGACGTCTCCATCCAGATTCAGCGGGGTCGTCTGACGGGCTTGATTGGCCCCAACGGTGCGGGCAAGTCAACGACACTGGCGATGTTGGCGGGTACGCTCGCGCCGTCGAGTGGCAAAATCTTTTACGAGGGTCGCGACATTTCGTCCATGCCGTCACATCAGCGGGCGCAGGCCGGGATCGTTCGAACCTTTCAATTGGCCAGCGAGTTCAAGAAATTGACCGTGCTCGAAAATCTGGTGTGCGCAATTCCGCACCAGTCGGGTGACTCCTTCGTTGGTGCGGCGCGCGGACGGCGCCACTGGGGACGTGAGGACCAGGAGAACATCGAGCGCGCCAAAGAGATGCTGGACGGTTTTGGTCTTTCGCAGTACGCGGACAGCTACGCCGGGGGCCTTTCGGGAGGTCAACGACGACTCGTTGAGATCATGCGAGCGTTGCTCGCTGAACCCAAGGTCCTACTGCTCGACGAACCAATGGCGGGCGTGCACCCCAACCTCGCGCACAAGATCGGTGATCAGTTGACCCGGCTCGTCGAGAGTGGCATGACCATTGCCATGGTCGAACACGAGCTGGCCATCATGGACGCTTTCTGTGATCCGGTCATCGTGCTCGCCGAAGGTCAAGTGCTAGCGGAGGGAACCATGGCGGAACTACGGGCAAAGGCGGAAGTAGTGGAGGCGTACCTTGTCGGGTGATCTTTCAACTGCGGGACAGATACTGCGCGCGACGGGGCTCTCGGCCGGCTACGACGGCCGAGCCATTGTGCACGACGTGTCGGTCGAAGCAACCCCGGGCAAGGTGGTCTCGATCGTCGGACCAAACGGCTCGGGCAAGTCCACGCTCCTCAAGTCCCTCGTCGGCGTCGTTCCCGTTCTGGGCGGCTCCGTCAGCGTCGGTGACACCGACATCACGAACATGACACCCGAACGGGTGGCCACGCTCGGGGTTGGCTACGTGCCGCAAATTGACGACGTATTTCCGCCCCTGACGGTGAAGGAAAATCTTGACATTGGCGGCTACCTGCTGCCGCGTCACGAGGTCGCGGCACGTATCGACTCGGTACTCGAATTCTTCCCGCGCCTGAAGTCCATGATGTCGCGGCGCGCGGGGAAGCTTTCGGGTGGCGAACGAAAGATGCTCGCGATGGGTCGAGTGCTTATGCTGCGACCGTCGGTACTGGTACTGGACGAACCAACGGCCAACTTGGCGCCACTCGTGGCGACGCAGTTACTCGAAGAGTACATCCGTGGATTTGCCGAGAAGGGTTCGACCGTGTTGCTGGTTGAGCAACGCGCCAAGGCGGCGTTGCGTGTATCGGACTGGACGTGCGTGCTCGGTGGCGGTCGTATCGTGCTCCAGGGTCCGCCTAGTGAGTTGGAGAACAATCCGATGTTCGTCGAATCGTTCCTCGGCGGCGGCGCGTCACGACGCTAAGCAATGACGACCACTCGGACGGTTAGTTCGTCATCAACATTTTGGTCACCCCACCGGCGCCGTGACGCGTTGGTGATTGTCCTGACGCTGGTAACGGGGATGACCGACGCGTTTGGACTGATTCGTCTCGGTGGGGTGTTTACCAGCGTGATGACCGGCAACATGGTCTTTTTGGGCGTGGCGACCGCGGAACAGAGTGGATCGATTGCGCTGCACACGGGCGTCGCCTTTTGCGCGTACGCGTTGGGCAGTTTCGTCGGCGCGCGCGTGGCTGGTCACGCGCCAGAGAACGAGTCGCACCCGTGGCCCCGGGCCATCGTGTGGGCGTTGGCGCTCGAACTCGCGATCTTCGCGGTCTTCGCACTCTGGTGGGAGCTGCTGCACGGCGCGCCCTCGCACGACATGACGTACGTCCTACTCGGGCTTAACGCCATGGCGCTGGGCGTGCAGAGTGCGGCGGTGCTGCGCTTTGGCATCAGTGGACTATCGACGACGTATCTAACGGGCACGTTGACGCAGTTCATCGCGGGCTTGACAAAAAAGAATGAATCGATTCAGGCGCGCTCCGGCTTCATTCTTTTGGCGCTCATCATTGGCGCCGCCGTGGGCGCGCTCGGTGCCCTGCACGCCACCCTGCTGGCGCCGTTCGTGCCGGTCGCCGTACTGACCAGCGTCGTGTCGGGGGCGTGGATTCTCTTTTAGATTGGGTCATCGCCGCTCAGTGCCGGATGAGCGTGATCGCTCGTTCGCGGTTGATCCGTTCGCGATAACCGGGGCCTAGGCACGACGCGATTCGCCTTTCGGACTGTAGGTGGCCTTGTCGAAAAGGGCACGGGACTTTACGATGAGCAACGTGGAGCGCGACCCTGATCGCCCGAGAAAAAGCGATGACACGACGGACGCGCACGCCGCGTTAGATCGGTTCCTGGCCCAGCCACCGGAGCGCGGCTTCGACGATGTGCCAACCGAGTTACGGGTCACGGTCCCCGCGTCTCGACGCACCTTACGGCAGTTCATCCTCCACTTTCTGTTCGAGAAGGAACCGGGTTCCTCATCGTCGATCGCGCCCCGTCGGGCTGACGGATTGCGAACCAAGCTTTTTTCTTCAATGGCAATGGGCGCGGTCGCTAAGACGGCAAAGAATCTGCCGACGCTGTTTTGTCAGGCATCTGGCGAATCAATACAAAATCTGGTGGGCCGCCCGGGTCTCGATCCCGGCACCTTGGGAGTCTGGCCGGACCCTCCAATGGCGTCCGCCGTCGTTCAAATTACCTGGTCAAGGTCCTCGTCGGGTCCACCGACGTCCACCGAAATCCTCGCGAATCTGGTGCCCTGGCTACATCATTGGCTACATGAACTTGGTGGCGACGCCGTTGGGGTTATGCGCTTTGACCACGTCGGTGGTGAGTCAATTGAACTTCGGATTGAGACGTGATGGTGTGGAGCGCCACGTGCGCCTCCCGTGCCGTAGATTCCAACAAATCGTGCGTTGGTCGCGGGCATTCGCTTGGTGAAGTCGCCAACGTTCGAAACGTGGCTTGAGCAAATCTGAAAGTGGCATCACGTCCCTGACTGAAACGTTACTGACGCCGCTGATGTTTACTCGCCAGATATTCGTCCACCCACGCGCGAGTACTGCGCCACTGTCCATCAGGACCTTTCTGCGCGCGAAGTCGTCCCCGTTCTATCGCGGCACGCAGTGAAACCACGCTGCGATCTTTAGTCGAGAGGGCTGCAATGGGAACGAGTCTGTTCGGCCCTGCGACCGCCGGGACGACAAAGCGGTACAGATTGTCCGTGATGGCGCGTGCGATGAGTTCCCCTAGCGGTCCCGGATCGCCTTCGTCGGCTCGTCGAAGTGAGCGCAGGTACTTGGTCCGGTCTCGCTTGTAGATGATGACGGGAGGGTAACCCAAGCGAATCAACACGAGATTGAGCACGAGGCGACCGGCGCGTCCGTTGCCATCGAGGAATGGGTGGATTCTCTCGAATGCGGCGTGCGCAGCCGCCAGGGACTCAATGGGATTCTCCTCCTTGGTGACACGCGACAGTGACTTCAACCAGTCGGTCATCGATGACTCGACTTCGACCCATGAAGGCGGCGTCATCCCGCCGGGGAAGGATTGGATGTCGTGTCGTCGAAAACTACCGGGTCGCTCCTCTGCTGTTGCGCTGGGGTGCGGAGCGACGCCCCACGCTGGACCGAGCGCGAGTTCGTGCACGTGGCGCACTTCGGTCATTGTGAGGAGAGCTCCGCTCACCCATTCGCTAGGTTCAAGAGCCTGCGTGTAGACCCATGTCGCGGCTTTTGCGTAGCCGCTCACCTCCATGTACTCGCGAAGTTCTTTGTTCCCGACCGCGAGACCTTGGGCCAGAAGGGCCTCGACTTGCTCGAGCACGAGAGTGTTGCCCTCGAGCGCGGTTGACTGATGAGCTTCTTGATACCAGATTGAAGTCCAGATGTCTTGCGCTTCAGCCGGGGACGGCAGACCCCCCATCCGATCGCGCAATTCTTCAACGGCGTCGCTGAGACTTTGATAAATCGACTCTCTCGGAGGACGACCTCGTCTGGAATTGTTGTGTTCCACTAGAAATAATTATAACACAACAAAATATGATTGTTGTGTTACTCTTTATTTTGCCTTCATTCAACAATTAAGGAGGAGGAGATGTGTGGGACGTATTAACGAAGGAAAGTGTGGATCCGTCCGTTGTTTTGGCTGCATAATTGGCTACATTCGAGCCCGAAAGATTATTTAACGCTGCCCTGACCTGGGATTTAGTGGGCCGCCCGGGTCTCGATCCCGGCACCTTGGGATTAAAAGTCCCCTGCTCTACCCGATGAGCTAGCGGCCCTCCACAGGCAATCTGAACCTTCTCGTGCCAGATCCCTGAAGGACAAAGAGTAGTTGATGGCGTTATACGTCACGCTTCCGTAGCGGGAGTTGCCCGTGACGTCGCCGCTTTGGTGGCAACGATGAGCTAGTCCATGCTTCTCAAATTGTTAGCCCGACGAAACGGCGACACGATTCATGCGCACCCTCGTGCGAGCCCGCGAGTAAGGTCTCAGCCGTGTCCGAGGCCGATAACGAAAGTGTCGTAAAGATCGAAGCGGTTTTGAACGACGTCGATCGGGCACTCGAACGGCTCCGCGCCGGCACGTATCGAACCTGTCAGGTCTGTGGCTCGGCGATCGATGAACAGTCCCTCCTTGACACGCCACTTTTGGCGAACTGCACCGCGCACCCTGAACTCAGTTAATTCGTCGCATCGTTCGCTCTTCGTTGCGATGCTGCGGACATCGCGGCAGACCGACGACCCTAAAACTCCTATTGACGAGGTCTTTTAGAATCACGTCCCAAACGACTTGACATTGATAGCAAAATGATGTTTTATTGATGTCAATGTTGATATCAAATTACATCACGAGCGTGCGCGCCGATTTCGCCAACGTGGCGGCCCTCGCCAGCGACGAAACCGCCGTGCTGATTGAACGGCTGGCGTCAACGCTGAGCCCTTCGTTTCAAAAGCACCTTCTCGACGCACTCAACACCGTGGTGCAGGAGCACAACGTCGGCAATCCAGCGCCCCTCACGTTGACCGTGGACGGTGATGAAATTCGCCTCACGCGACTCCCGGCGAACGAACTTGAAGAGCCCGTCGCACCGAGCAACTACTCCGCCCGCATTGCGCTGCGACTGAGCGACGAACTTAAAGAGAGCATTGAGACGTTGGCCGGCGACGTTGGCTCCTCGGTGAACTCATGGATTGTGCGTTCCCTTGAGCGTTCGGTGCGCCAAGACGTTCCGAGCGCAGTGTTTACGGGAAAGCGGCAACTCCGCGGCCGTGGCCGCGCGTAGAGAAAGAGTGGTGCTTCATGTACAGCGGGAATCTGCGTTACGCGCCCACGTCGCTCACGCCAAGTTTCTCGGAGCGACGTCATCGCTCGGGAAACTTTGAGTTCGTCGGTGGTGAGCGCCATCTCGACGTCGAGATTGTAAAGGCACCAGTGCCTCAAGGCGGTCACTGGTGGAGTTCTGAGCGACGTTACGTCGTTCGAAGCGTGAAAAAGGAGAGTGCCATGTCCAATGATGTAGGTAGCACCAACGAGAGCCACGACCCAACGTCGTCGTTTGCTGTTCAACGCGTGGAACGATTTAGTAGCAACGAATCGATCTCCGCGGTCGTCAGTACCAGGAGCGGCAACGTCACGGTGCGCGCGTCAACGAACGGCGAAATCTCCGTCACGCTGGGGACGAATAAGTCCGACGGCGCCGAACTACTCGATCAAGCACGGGTTCACTTTGACGAACGTCGTCACACCTTGGAGATTGACACGCTGCCCCACGGATCGGGACGATCAGGTGGTGGTCTACGCGCGGCGATGCGCGGCGAATGGTTTACGGGAAGTTCCGGTGACCTTGACGTGATCGTCACGATGCCCGAAGGTTCCGACTTACAGGTCGCGACGGCCTCGGGCGACACGATGGTGGGGCTCTCCCTGGGCGCGGTCAAGGTGTCAAGCGCGTCGGGTGACGTGGTCGCGCTCGACACCTTTGACGCGCTCGACGTCCGTACCGCGTCCGGCGACGTGTGCGCCGGACGGGTCCTCAGTCGTCTGAGTTTTAAGACGGCGTCGGGCGACCTGACCGTTGCGCACGCGGCGTCCAAAACGGACATCGCGAGTGCCTCGGGCGACGTCGAGATCACCGCGGCGGTGCCGGGCAAACTGGCCGTGAATTCCGCGTCGGGTGACGTGCTGGTGCACGTGGCGCCCGGTCTCGCCGTCGACGTCGCGGGTAACACGCTCTCGGGTCGCTTGGGCTCGGAGATCGATCTGTCGTCCGACGGCGCTGGCGACGTCGACGACGACGATCAGGTCTCGTATATAAAGGTCAATACCGTGTCGGGCGACATCACAATCGACCGCGCCCGGCTGTAATCGCGCGAGGGCGTTACTTCTTCGTCGCCCAGAAGATTTCGGCGATGGCGTCGATCTCGCTCAAGAGTCGGTCGGCGACCGCGACGTCGTTCGTCTTCTTGGCCTCGCCGGCGCTCTTGGTGGCCTTCCAGAAGAGGTCGTGGAGGTTCGGGTACTTCTCGAGGTGCTCGGGCTTGAAGTAGTCCGTCCATAGGACCCAGAGGTGGTGCTTGGTGAGCTCGCTGCGCTCCTCTTTGATGAGCGTGGCGCGGACCTTGAAGTCGGGGTCGGACGAGGCCGCGTACTTCTCCATGCAGGCCTTTACCGACTGGGCTTCAATCCTGGCCTGGGCCGGGTCGTAGACGCCACAGGGCAGGTCACAGTGCGCCGAAGCGACCAGGGGGGTGGTGGTGGCGTCGAGCCAGCCGTTAAAGCGAGAACGAATCGTCATAGTGGTGCCTTTCGTGCGTGAACGCGCTGGAACGTGCGCGAGTTGTCATCCTGCAGGATAGCCAGCCACCTGGGATAACGTTCACTCGTGAGCGCTCTCGTCGAGTTTTTCGTGCGCCGAGTTACCGTCGAAGGCTCATCCATGGCACCCACCTACTTGCCCGGCGAGCGACTGACGGCCTGGCGACGCTGGCGCGCGGTGCGCCCGGGGGACGTCGTGGTCGTGCGTGATCCGCGCGACGGCCAGCGGTGGCTCTTGAAACGGTGCGTGCAAGTCGTCGGTTCACAAGTGGATTTGCGCGGGGACAACGCCCAAGCGTCCACCGATTCACGTGATTTTGGTCTCGTCTCCAGTCGTCACGTGATCTACCTGGTTGCGACGCCGAAGTCACCCTAAAGTCGCCCGTCGCTTTCCGAGTGCTCGCCGGTAGGCTTCGGCCATGGCTCGCCTCGCCGTGCTCTCGTACCACACGTCACCTCTGGCCCAACCGGGTACCGGTGACGGCGGCGGCATGAACGTCTACGTGCGCGAACTTTCGAGTGCGCTCGCCCGACTTGGTCACGAGGTGGACGTCTACACCCGACGCGACAGTCCGTTCCTGCGCGACGTCGTGGACGTTGAACCCGGTTTTCGGGTCCACCACGTCACCGCCGGTCCCGAGCGGGCCCTCGAGCGCGACGAACTACCCCAGTACGTTGGTTGCTACGCCGACGAGCTCGAAGCGCACTTCGCGATGGTCGGCGCACCCGACGTGCTCCACGCGAACTACTGGTTGAGTGGACTGGCCGGTCACCGTTTAAAGCACGCGTTGGAAATCCCCCTCGTCGTGACCTTTCACACGCTCGAGCGAGTCAAGGCCCACACGTTTGAGCCCGAGTCCGAGGACCGAGCCTTCCAAGAGGCCGCGATCATCGCCTGCGCGGACGCGGTGCTCGCGAGCTGTGACGTCGAGGCGGCCCAGTTCGAGCACTTCTATAACGCGGATCCCGCTCGCGTGACCATCGTGCCCCTCGGCGTGGAGCACGCGTTCTTCTCGCCGGGTGATCGACCCCAAGCGCGACGAGCCCTCGGCCTACCGGACGAGGGGGCACTGCTCCTTTTCGTGGGTCGCCTGCAGGCGCTCAAGGGCGTCGACCTCGCCCTCGAAACCCTCATTGAGCTCCGTGAGCGAGGTCACGACGCGCGACTGGCCATCATTGGCGGACCCTCCGGTCCCGACGGACGCGCGGCCCTTGAGGCGCTCCACCGACGCGTCGACGAAGCGGGGGTCATTCATGAGGTGCTCTTTGTCGCGCCCCAGGGGCACCAGTTGCTCTCGACGTGGATGCGCGCCGCCGACGTGACGCTCGTTCCCTCGCGGGCCGAGAGTTTCGGTCTGGTCGCCTTGGAGTCGGCGGCTTGCGGCACGCCGGTGATCGCGAGTGACGTGGGGGGACTCTCGACGTTGGTCGTGCCGGGCGAGACCGGCTACTTGGTGAGCGAGCGTTCGCCGCGGATCTGGGCCGACCTCGTCACGCGCGCACTCGAACCCGCGACCGCGCTCGCGCTGAGCAACGAAGCAGTGCTGGTAGCGCGTCGCTACACCTGGCGCGGCGCTGGCGAAACCTTGGGCGCGCTGATCACGGCCCTCAGCCGTCAGCGCCTCGTGCACTGTTGACGTGAGTCGCGCCCCCCTCGGTGGCGCCGACGACGAAGCCCGGGTTAACGACACTCTCGCCCAGTGGGCCACCACCTGGTCGCGTTCGTCGGCGCTCATTGGCGTCGAGCATCAGCGCACCGCCGACGACCGCGGGCACTTTCACTGGCTGGTACGACTGCGCGGTGACGAGCGTGAGGTCATGACCGTCTGGCTCGCCCTGCGCCAGCGCACGATCCACGTCGAGTGCGAGATCACGCCGGCCCCCGAGCGCAATCGCGAAGAGGTTTACCGCTACGCGCTCGTCAAGAACGCTGAATTACGCGAGGTCCACGTGGCGCTCGGCCCCGAGTCCGGGCTCTACCTGATGACCCACGTGCCGATTCACGAATTCACGGTTGAGCGACTCGACGAGGTAATGGGCGCGATCGTGGTTTACGTCGATGAGCTCTACCCCACGATGATGTCGAGCGCGTTCGCCTGGTTTCGACGCCGGGTCCGACGCGGAAGTTAACCGGATAGCGTTTGGCGATGACTTATCGATTAGTGATTGTCGGCGGCGGACGCATGGGCTCGGCGTTGGCCGAGGGACTGCGAAACGCGTCGTGGTGCGCCCCGGAAGAACTCTGCGTGAGTGTGCGTCGCGCCGAGTCGATTCCCGCCCTCGCCGAACGACTCGAGGGCGTGGCGATTTCGGTGGGGCTACCCACGGAGGGCGTCGACGCGTCGACGGGAGCCGTGATCTGTGTCAAGCCCGACTACGCCGAATCGGTGGCGACCCAACTGGCCGCGGCGAAGTTCACGCGGGTGCTTTCGGTCGTGGCGGGGCTGTCGTGCGCCCGTCTCGAAGCGGCCTTTCCCGGGCCGGTCGCGGTGGTGCGCTCGATGCCGAACACGCCGGTACTCATCGGCCGCGGCGTGACGGCTATTGCTGGCGGCTCGCGCGTGACGAGCGACGACCTCGCCTGGGCCGAGTCAATCCTGTCGGCGGTGGGCACTGTCGTGCGCGTCACGGAACGGCAGATCGACGCCGTGACGGGACTGTCGGGACCCATGCCGGCTTACCTGTACTTGGTTATTGAGGCGCTGATCGAAGCTGGCGTGCACCAGGGCCTCGCGCACGACGTGTCGCGCCAACTGGTCGTGGACTCCTTCGTGGGTTCGGCCCTCTTACTCGCCGAGACGGGTCTGAGCCCCGAGGAACTGCGCGCGCAGGTCACCTCGCCGGGGGGCACGACGGCGGCCGGCCTGCGCGTGCTCGAAAGTCGCGCCGTGCGCTCGGCGTTCCTCGAAACCGTGGCCGCCGCGGCCGAGCGTTCACGCCAAATGGGCCGGTAGTCCTCCACTACTAGCGTGGAGGCGTGGTCACGCCGCGTCTGCGCTCGAAAAAGCTCTCCGAGCCGACTATTGCGCGCCTGCCCGTCTACCAACGCATCGCCGAAAGCTTCGCGCGACGGGGACTGAGTCGTATTGACTCCGAACAGATCGGCCAGCTCGCCGGCGTCACCGCCACGACCGTTCGGCGCGACCTCGCCGGACTCGGTTCGTTCGGTACCCGCGGCGCGGGCTACGACGTGTCGGTGTTGAACGAACGCATTGGCGAGGCCCTGGGCCACGACCGTTCCTACGACGTGGTAGTCGTGGGGCTCGGGAATCTCGGTCGCGCCCTCGTGAATTCGTCGAACTTCTTGATTCGCGGCGCGCGCCTCGCGGCCCTCTACGACGTCGACCCCTCGGTCATAGGCGTCGAAATTGCGGGCCACGTCGTGCGCAACGTTGACGACGGCATCGTGCCGGCGACGGTGGGAGTTATCTGCGCGCCCGCGTCGGCGGCGCAGTTCGTCGCCGACCGCCTCGTCGAGGCGGACGTGCACGCGATACTCAACTTCTCGCCCCAAGTCGTCACGGTACCCATCGGTACCGCCGTGCACTACGTGGACTTCTCTATTGAACTGCAGATCCTCATGTACCACCTCAATAACGGCACCGGCCCCCTCGGGGGCGGGGTGCTGCACTCGTTGGGCATCGCCAGCCCGAGCGGCCGTCGACCCTCCTAGCATGGTGGGGAGCGCGGAGGGCACGTGGCACTGATTTCCATTGGCATTGATCACGAGCACGCGTCGCTCGATCTCCTCGAACGCGCGACCGTGCCCGAGCACGAGTGGAGCAAGATGTTGCGCACGCTCGTGAGCCACCGCAATATTCACGAGGCGGTCTTCGTGTCGACCTGCCTACGTACCGAGGTCGTGGCGGTCATTGACCGATTTCACGGCGCGGTCGACGAAATTACGACGACGTTGGCCGAGGCGACCGGCGTCGCCGCGTTGGAATTTGAAGATCGCTTGACCGTCAACTACGAGCGTGACGTGGCCGCCCACCTCTTTAGCGTGGCGGCCGGGCTCAAGTCCGTCGTGCCGGGGGAGTACGAAATCTTGGGTCAGTTACGACGGGCCCTCGAACTCGCCATCGAAGAGCAGACCACGGGTTCGGAGATTACGGACCTCTTTCAGCGGGCCATCGCTTCGGGGCGACACGTCCGACACGAAACCTCCATCGCGCGCGGAACGTTGAGCTTCGCGCACGCCGCGGTGAGCGCCGCGACCGACGAAATTGGTGGCGACCTCGCGGGCGCCTCGGTCGTCGTCGTCGGGGCCGGTCAACTGGCCAGTGGCGTCGCGCGCAGCCTTCTCGCGCACCCCGAGCGGGTGTCGTCGCTACTCATCGTGAATCGCACGTTGGCGCGGGCCCAATCGTTGGCCGACGAGCTCGGTGACGATCGCGTTCGCGTTGGTGAACTTAACGACATTGCGTCGTCCCTGCCCGAGGCGCGACTCATTGTCACCGCCCTCGAGGCGCCCGCCCCCGTCGTGATGGCCCAGCACGTGGCGAACTTGACCCACGACCTGTTGGTGGTGGACCTCGGCGTTCCTCGCGCCGTCGCGCACGACGTGGAGGAAAATGCCTTCGTACGTCGGATTGATATTTCAACGCTGCGCGACCGGATCGATCGCGCGCTGGGCGACCGACGCGACGCCATCGCCGACGCGCAGCGCATTGTAGCCGCCGACGTGGAGCGATTCTTGGCCGACCAACGAGCGCGCGGCGCGGCGTCAATCGTGCGCGAACTGCGCGAGCACTTCGACGAAGTCGTCACCGGAGAAATCGCGAAACGCGAACGGGACCTCGACGGGCTCAGTGAGGAACAGCGCGAAACCGTCACCTCACTTATTCGCAGCGTCGTAGCCAAGATCGCGCATCGCCCGACGGTGGCGCTGAAGGAAGCGGCCGGGACGGACCAGGGAACTCGACTCAGCGAAGCGACCCGCCAGCTCTTCGATCTATGACGCTGCGCTTGGCGACGCGTCGTTCGCCTCTCGCGACGCGCCAAGCCTCTGACGTGCGCGATCGCTTGGCGGCCAGTGGCGTAACGGCGGAACTGGTGTTCGTCGAAACCCAGGGTGATCGTGATCGGACCTCGTCGCTCGCGCGCTTGGGTGGCGTGGGCGTCTTCGCGGTCGAGGTGCAGCGCGCGGTACTCGACGGCGCGGCCGACGTCGCGGTCCACAGCGCCAAAGACTTGCCCTCGCAAACGCCCGACGGCCTTCTTCTCGTCTGCGTGCCCGAACGCCGCGACCCGGCCGACGTCCTCGTTGGTCGCTCCTTGGCGGGACTCGGTCCCGGCGCGACCGTCGCCACCGGATCGCCGCGACGACGCGCGTTACTGCTCGAGCGTCGCCCGGATCTCAACGTCGTGGAGTTACGCGGCAATATGGCGACGCGTCTCGCGCGCGCGGGCCACGACGGCGTCGACGCCGTGGTGGCGGCCGCGGCGGCCCTCGAACGACTCGATCAAACTGACCTGATCGCCGAGCGACTCGAGCCGAGCTGGTTCGTTCCCCAAGTGGGTCAGGGCGCCATTGCGCTCGAGGTGCGCGATGACGACACCGTCACGATCGAGGTGCTCGCCGCACTCAATGATGAGAAGGCTCTACGCGCGCTGCGCGCCGAACGCGCCTACCTGCGCGAACTCGGCGCCGGCTGTCAGGTACCCACGGGGGCTAACGCCACGGTGCACGACGACGAACTGACACTCTCGGGGGTCATGCTCGCACCCGACGGAGCCGCCAGCGTGCGCGACGTGCTGTCGGGCTACGACCCCGACGCGGTAGGCGTCGCACTCGCGCGACGGCTGCGCGATGATCTCGGTGGTGGCAACTTCTGGGCGCCACTCGACGCGTGATTCGCGTCGCGCTGACGAGGGAGGAGGGGTCCAACGATGGACTTCGCGGCTACCTCGACGAGTCCTGGGACGTGGTGGAGGTGCCCGCGACGCGCACGTCGTACCTGAGCGACGAGGCTTTTGACGCGTCGCTGCGCTCGCTGCGTCTCGTGACGTCCTCACCGTGGTTAGTCGCCACGAGCGCGCGCGGGGCGTCGTACGTGACGCGCGCGGCCCACGCCCTCGGTGTCAAAGCGCGGGTGGCGTGCGTGGGGGAACAAACCGCCCGAGCCGTCGAAGATCACGGCGTGCACGTTGAGGTGGTGGGGGAGTCGGGTGCGGCGGCGCTGGCGCCGTATCTGGACGGCGAGGTCGTGATCGTGGGCGCGTTGGAACGTCGCGGCGATCTGACCCAGTCGCTGCAAGCGCGCGACGTCGAGGTGCACGAAGTGACGTGTTACGAGACGTTTGCGCGCGAACTTTCGCCCTCGGAGCAGCTGGCCCTAGGCGCCAGTGACGTGGTCTTCGTGGGCGCGCCCTCGGCGTGGCGAGTGCTGCGACCCTGGGTGAGTCACGACGCCGCGGTCGTGGTGCCGGGGGCAACCACCGCCAACGAAGTGGGTCCGCGTTTTACGGTTCTCCAGGGCTGGGACGCAACACTCCGTGATCGCTTGGCCTCGTGGGCTCGACCGCGCGAGGAGGCTCGCGAGTAGGAACAATAGGCTGGAGGAGTGTTTCCCGCCGAGCGACCGCGCCGCCTCCGTCGTACGCCCGCCCTTCGTCGACTCGTGGCCGAGACGACGCTGACGCCCGCCAACTTTGTCGCACCCCTCTTCGTCGCCGAAGGTCTGCGTGAACCGCGGCCGATCGCCACGCTCCCCGGTCACGTGCAGCACACCATCAATAGTCTGCGCGCCGAGGTCGCCGCGCTCGCGCGCGTCGGGGTGACCGCCGTCATCCTCTTTGGCGTGCCCGAGCACAAAGACGAAATCGGCAGCGGCGCGTGGAATCCCAACGGCGTTGCCCAGGTGGCCCTGCGGGCGCTACGTGACGATTTTGGCGACGACGTCGTGGTCATGGCTGATCTCTGTTTGGATGAGTACACCAGCCACGGTCATTGCGGGGTCGTGCGCGCCGACGGCACGGTCGATAACGACGCGACACTCGAGCTCTACGCGCGCACCGCGATCGCGCAGGCCGAGGCCGGCGCGCAGGTCGTGGCCCCGAGCGGCATGATGGACGGACAGGTCGGGGCTATTCGCGCGGCGCTCGACGCCGCGTCGCACGACGACGTCACGATTCTCGCCTACGCGGCTAAGTACGCGAGCGTTTTCTACGGACCGTTCCGCGACGCGGTGGGCGTGGAGATCGTCGGCGGTGGTGACCGCAAGTCCTACCAGCAAGATTTCGCCAATCGACGAGAGGCGTTGCGCGAGGCGCGCGCTGACGTCGAGCAGGGGGCCGATCTGGTGATGGTCAAGCCCGCGATGAGCTACCTCGACGTGGTGGCCGACCTGCGGCGTGAATTGACGGTGCCGCTGTGCGCGTATCACGTAAGTGGGGAGTACGCCATGATCAAGGCCGCCGCCGCGCAGGGCTGGATGGACGCCAGCGCCGCCGCGATCGAACAGCTCACGGCGGTACGTCGCGCGGGCGCTGACTTCGTGCTGACCTACTTCGCGCGCGAACTCGCGGAAGAGTGGTCGCGTTGACCACGACTAATCAGGCGTGGTTCGACCGCGCCCTCGCCGTCATTCCCGGGGGCGTCGACTCACCGGTGCGTTCGTTTCGCTCGGTTGGCGGCACGCCCTACACGGTCGCGCGCGGTGAGGGGGCCTACGTCGTCGACGTCGAGGGTCGGCGCTACGTCGACTTCGTACAGTCCTACGGCGCGTCCATCCTGGGCCACGCCCACCCGGCCGTCGTCAGCGCGCTACGCGAGGGGGCGACCCTCGGCACGACCTTTGGTGCGCCCACGCCGGGCGAGGTCCTCCTCGCCGAGGCGATTACCGAGCGCGTGCCCGGGGCGGAGCAGGTGCGATTGGTCTCATCGGGCACCGAGGCCGTAATGAGCGCCGTGCGTCTCGCGCGCGGACATACCTCGCGAAGTCGAATCTTGAAGTTCGACGGCTGTTACCACGGACACTCCGACGCGTTGTTGGTCGCGGGCGGTAGTGGTGTCGCCCAGTTGGGGTTGCCCGGTTCGGCGGGGGTGACCGCGGGCGCCATCGCCGACACGGTGGTGGCCCCCTACAACGTGGTGCCCACGCTGGACGAGAGTTTCGCCGTGGTACTCGTCGAACCGGTGGCCGCCAACATGAATTTGGTCGCGCCAGCGCCGGGGTTTCTTGAGGGGCTGCGCGCCGAGTGCGATCGCGTCGGCGCCCTCCTGATCTTCGACGAGGTCATCACCGGCTTTCGCCTCGCCCGAGGGGGCGCGGGCGCCTACTTCGGCGTCACGCCCGACCTGTGGTGTTTTGGCAAAGTCATTGGCGGCGGGTTGCCCGTGGGCGCCTTCGCCTCGACGCGTGCGATCTTCGCGTCACTCGCGCCTAACGGTCCCGTGTATCAGGCGGGAACCCTTTCGGGTAATCCACTCGCCACCGCGGCCGGTACGACCGTGCTGTCGTTGGTCGGTGCGTCCGACCTCGACGCACTCAGTGCGCGCGTCGACAACTTCGCCAACGCGCTGGCCGCGACGATTCGCGACGCGGGTCTCGTCGCCGTGACGCCACGGGTCGGACCGCTGCTCGGGCTGTACCTTTCGCGAGAAGAGTCGAGCGCGCCCACCAACTTCGCCGAGGCGAAGGTTCTGTGCGACAACGGTCTCTACGGACCGTTCTTTCACGCCATGCTCGACCAGGGCGTGGCCCTGGCGCCCGGCGCCTACGAGATCATGTTCGTGTCGCTGGCCCACGGCGAGCGCGAACTGGACCAGACGCTCGAGGCGGCCCACCGCGCCGCGCTCGTCGCACGGCGTTCGTGACGACCCTACGCAGTGAGGGCTGGTCGGTACGTCCCACCTTCGTACCCGGCGGTCCGACGCGGGACCTCTCGTTGTGGTGCGACGAGGCCGGACTCACGCAGATTGGCGGCGACCCGGTCGTGGCCTGGCAGACGCCGTGGCTCGAAATTGGCGCGTTGCAACTCGTGCGCACGTCGCGCGCCATGGCGCTGCTGGCGACGATTGACGCGGTGCGCTACTGCTGGCGACGCGGTTCGCTTGAGGACTTCGAGGCCTGGCGTGCGGTTGTGCTCACCCACGGCGGTACGGTGACACGCCAACGCCCACGAGCGGGCGTCCTCGCCGTGGTCGCCATGGTGCTCCTCGCCTCCTTCGGCGGCGCGATCGCGGCCTGGTTCAATCGGGGATCTGCCAAGAGTGCCGAGTTGGTCGGCGCGCGCGCGGTCAACCTAACGCTCGCGGATCTCCCGAGTAGTTGGTACGTGTCGCCGAACCCGTTGCTGGCCAACCTGGTGCCGCCGAGCAGTCAGGTCATCGTCGCGACGCCCACCACGCTCGCGCCCAAGGCCGGATCATTCTTTGACAAAGTGGCGACGACTTTTCAGTCGTGTCTAGGTGTCAGCGCGCGCGCTGACCGGGTCTACGGAGCGGCCGGCCAGCAGCCCGATTTCCAAGTCTCGTCCAACGTCTTTGCGACCACTGACTTCGGCGGAGCGGAGGTCGCGTCCACTACCCAGTACTACGCGACCACGACGATGGTTCGACGCGACCGGGCCGAAATGAGTCGGACCAACTTTGGCTCGTGCTTGGCGACGTCGTCGGCGGTCATCGTGTTGACGGGCAACCACCTCAGGGTGCCGTCGCACGTGGCGGCGAGTAACTGGCGGCCCGTGACGTTTCTTCACGGCTTTGCGCGTGGCGGCGTCGCGAGCCTCGCGGCGCCCGGCGTCGCCTCATCGTTGCAACTGGTTATGGCCGTTGTCGTCAGCGGTCATTACGAGGTCACCGTGAGCGGCGTGACGAGTTCGTGGACCAAGTCCGAGAGTTTCTTCAACGGCGTCGTGAACACCGTGCTCGCTCGCGTGAGTTCAACGAGCGCGACGGCGGTTTAGGCGACGCGCTGCGCGTGACGCTTCGGGCGAACTTTGCCAATCGACACGAAGAGTCCGACGCACACGCCCAGGTAGACAATCCACACAATCCCCTGCAGAATCGTGGGGTGATCGGCGTAACCAAAGAACGAGTGGAGCACGTCGCCGAGGTTCGAACTTTGGGTGATCGCTCCCGAGGTGTTCCACAAGACGTGGCGGCCGAAAGGGAGCCAGCCGAGTTGTTGAAGATTCTCCACCGCGTTGGCGAGTAGTCCGGCGGCGAAGACCATGAGCGCAATCCCCATGACGCGAAAGAAGATTTTGTAGTTGAGTTTCGCGCCGAGACGATAAATCGCCACCGAGATGGCCGACGCGACGGCGAGACCCGCGACCGCGCCCACCAGCAGGAGCTTGCCGTGGGGCGCGGGGCCTTGGTGCGAACTCGCGAAGATAATGGCCAGGGTGAAGACCATCGTCTCGAGCCCTTCGCGTCCGACGGCCTGAAAGGCCAGGATTCCGACGCCGAAGCGTGAGCCCTTCGACAGCGCGACGTCGCTGCGGCCACGTAACTCACTACTCATCGTCCGGGCGTGACGGCTCATCCAAAAGGTCATGGCCGTCAAGACGGCCGCCGCGATGAGGTAGGTGATGGTCTCGAAGTAAGCCTGGACGTTTGAGCCGTTGTAGTGATCGATTAAGTAGTAGGCACCAACACCGCCGGCCAGGATGAGGCCGAAGGAGGCGGCGATCCCGATGAAGACGTCGCGAAAGCGGCGTCGCTCGCCAATTTGGTCGAGGTACGACAACAAAATGGCCACGATCATCGAACCCTCGATGCCCTCGCGCAAAAAGATGACGAAGGTAGGAATCATTGGGCGAAACGTTCGCGAACTCGCATACTCACCTATCCGAGGCTAACGGGGTTCGCAGATGTTGCGCTCACGCACTGAGGCGTGCCCGCTCGCGCGTGCCGTCGCCCAACAGCAAGTCAAAGACCTGGTCGGGAAGGACGTTCGTGAGGCGCACGAGCGCGCGATAGCCCAGCTCCGCCGGTCCGCGTTGGTCGTTACGCATGAGATTGGCCATCACCGCGAGAAGTTCATTCATGACCGGCGCGACGCGCAGTCCCGCCCCGACGCACACCGAGAGAAGCTGGGGCTGGGAGATCAGGCGCACGAAGGCTCGCGCCACGCGGTAGTAGTCCCGGTAGGCCTGGTCGAGACGCTCGTCGTACAGTTCGAGCGCTTCGGGACGGTTGCTCACCAGCGCTTCGGCGACGACGCCGGCGGCGAGGCGACCGGTTTCGTAGCCGTAGGCGATGCCCTCACCGTTAAAGGGATTGATGGTGCCCGCGGCGTCGCCAATCACGAGGGTGTTCGCGCCCACGCGTGGACCGATCGCGAGGCCCATCGGGAGTCGTCCCCCCGTTGGGGCGCCCAGGTTGGTCGACTCGTTGAGGCCCCAGGCCTCACCGACCTGCGCGACGAAGTACTCCTGCAGTTTGGTGGTGTTGACGCCCTTCCAGGCGCCGCCGGTCGAGAGTAGTCCCACCCCGACGTTCACCCGACCGTCGCCCAGTGGGAAGATCCAGCCGTAGCCGGGGACCACGGCGCCGGTGGTGTCGCGAATGTCGAGGTGCGAGTCGATCCAACCCTCGTCGTGACGATCGCTCGTGTAGTAACCACGCAGCGCCATGCCCATGGGCCACGAACGATTACGCGTGGTGCCCAGTTCGCGCCCGAGGCGCGAGTTCTGCCCGTCGGCCGCGATGACGTAGCGCCCCTTGATTTCGCGAAGTTCACCCGTCTCGGTGTCGCGCACGAGCACCCCGGCCGCGGCGCGCAGTTTCGTGGGGCTCGGGTCACCGGGTTCGAGCAGTCCCACGGCTTCGGCGTAATTGAGCACGGTGGCGCCGTGGGCGCGGGCGGTCTCGGCGACCAAACCGTCGAGGTTGAAGCGGGTAATCGTGTAGCCGTAGTTGGGAAACGTTGGGTGTTCAGGCCAGTTCATCTCGAGTGAGGCGCCAAAGCCGAAGGCGCGAAGTCCCTCGTAGCGATGGCCGTGCGCGATGAGCTCGTTTTCGAGGCCCATTGCTTGGAGTTGATAGACCGATCGAGGCGTGAGGCCGTCACCGCAGGTCTTCTCGCGGGGAAAGTGCTTCTTCTCGATGAGCAGCACCTTCCAGCCCGCGCGCGCGAGCCAGAACGCGCAACTCGAGCCACTCGGACCCGCGCCGATAATCAGAACGTCGTAGTGAGGAGTGGGCGTGGGGAGTTCGGCGAGACGTTGCACGACCCCAGCCTAGGTGGACGCTCTCATTCGTTTTCGAGGGACCTCGTTGATTCTGGTAGAACTGATGGACGTGGACCAGTACTTACCGATACTGGGGCTCCTCATTTTGGGGGTGCTCTTTGCGTCGGGTTCCTTCGTAGCCTCGTCGCTGCTGGCGCCGCGTAAGCGACCCTCGGACGCGAAGCTCGCCCCCTACGAGTGCGGCATCGTCCCCGAAATCGAGCCCCCGCAGCGCTTTCCCGTGCGGTTCTACCTCGTCGCGATGATCTTCGTGATCTTCGATATTGAGGTTGTCTTCATGTACCCCTTCGCCGTTGTCTTCAAGCAACTCGGTACTTTTGGCTTGATCGAAGTGCTCGTCTTTTCGGCGACCGTCTTTGGGGCGTTGATCTTTCTGGTCTCTGAGGGAGCTCTTTCGTGGGGTCCCGTGAAGCACCTCGTTCCGGGGATGCCCTCGCGAACGAGCGCGTCCACCATCGTGCGTATTGGCGTCGACGAGAATCGAGCGGCGTAGGCGTGGCGCTCGAAGATCTGCAACACAACTTCCTCACCGGTCGCGTCGAAGACTTGGTGCGTTGGGCGCGTCGAGCCTCAGTGTGGCCCGCGACGTTCGGTCTCGCGTGTTGCGCCATTGAGATGATGGCGGCCGGCGCCGCGGACTACGACCTCGCGCGTTTTGGCATGGAGGTCTTTCGTAACTCGCCTCGCCAGGCCGACTTGATGATCGTGGCCGGTCGCGTTAGTCAAAAGATGGCACCGGTGTTGCGCCAGGTCTACGACCAAATGATGGAGCCCAAGTGGGTTATCTCCATGGGCGTGTGCGCGTCGACGGGCGGTCTCTTTAATAACTATGCGATTGTCCAAGGGGTCGATCAAATCGTGCCCGTCGACGTCTACGCGCCCGGGTGCCCACCGAGTCCCGAGACATTGATGCACGCCATTTTGACGCTGCACGAACAGATTCGTACCGGCGAAATCTTGCAACGTCGTCGCGAGGGACGCCCCACGCACATCCAGGCCGACGCCTGGACCCCCGACGTGCCCGTCACGGTGAGGGTGGGAACGCCGAAGTGATCCCGCTTCCTCCGATGGCCCCCCCAGGCGTGGCGACCAGTGAGTCGCTGGCGAGTGACCTGAGCTGCTTTCCGACGCCCGACGCGTACGTCGCGCTCGTGCGCGCCTTCAAGGATGACGGCTTTGAGCTCTGCGCCGATCTGTGCGGGGTGGACTACCTCGAGCACCCGGGACGGAACCTGCCCGACAGTGTGGTCCCGACGCGATTCGAAGTTGTCGTGAATCTCTTGAGCCTCTCGAAACGTCAGCGCGTGCGCGTGCGCGTGCAGGCCGGCGACGACGAGCCACGCGTCGCCTCGCTGTTTGACCTCTACCCGGGCACCGAAGCAATGGAGCGCGAAGCCTTTGACCTCTTCGGGATCCTCTTCGACGACCACCCCGACTTGACGCGCATCTTGATGCCCGAAGAGTGGGAGGGCCACCCCCTGCGCAAGGACTACGCGGTGGGTCGAGTGCCCGTGCAGTTCAAAGAAGCCCCGGGTCCGCGATGAGTGATCTCCACGTACGTAGCGCCGAGCGACCGGACTTTTTAACGGTCGAGACGTCAGAAGGAGCCCAGGGGCTCCAGGCGCGCGACGCGACATCGACGCTCGAACTCGGTCGCGAGTTGGGCGCGGTCTTGCGCGCGAATGGTCTCACCCTCGACCCCAACGACGTCGACCTCGAGCGGCGCGACGACGAAACAATGATCATCAATATGGGTCCGGCGCATCCCTCGACCCACGGCGTGTTGCGCCTGATGCTCGAGCTCGACGGTGAGTTCGTCCTACGCACCAAGCCGGTGATTGGCTACCTGCACACCGGCATGGAAAAGACTGGCGAGGTGTTGACCTACGTTCAGGGTGGCACCAACGTCACGCGCATGGACTACCTCAGTCCGGTCGCCAACGAACTGTCCTACTCCATGGCCGTCGAGAAGCTCCTCGGTATAGAAGTGCCCGAGCGCGCCGTGTGGATTCGCATGCTGATGGCCGAGCTCAACCGCGTGGCGTCGCACTTGGTGTGGATGGCGACCAACGGCATGGACCTCGGCGCGACGTCGATGATGATCTACGGATTCCGCGAGCGCGAGTTGATCCTGGCCTTTTTCGAGAAGACCGCCGGCCTTCGCCTCAACTTGAACTACGTGCGCCCCGGCGGCGTGGCCGCTGACCTGCCCGACGGGTGGCAAGACGACGTGGCCATTATCTGCGACACCATCTTTGAGCGCAGCTTTGAGTACGACCAACTCTTAACCGGTCAGCCCATTTTCCGCCAGCGCATGGAGGGCGTCGCGCCCATCACGGCCGAAGAGGCGCTCGCCCTGGGCGTGACGGGTCCGCTGCTGCGCTCGACCGGCGTGCCGTGGGACCTTCGCCGTACGATGCCCTACCTCGCCTACGACCAGGTCGACTTCGACGTCATCGTCGGTACCTACGGCGACAACTTCGACCGTTACGCGATTCGCCTCAACGAGATTCGCGAGTCGATTCGTATCGTGCGCCAGTGTCTCGAAAAGATGCCGAGCGGCGACTACCGCAGTCAAGATCCCAAGGTCACCCCGCCGCCGCGCGCGCGCATCGGCGAGTCGATGGAGGCGCTGATTCACCACTTCAAACTCTTTACGGAAGGCTTCGCCGTACCGGCTGGCGAGGTCTACTCAGCCATTGAGTCGCCGCGCGGCGAGTTGGGTTGCTACCTGGTGAGTGACGGCGGCCCCAAGCCCTACCGACTGCACGTGCGCGCCCCCAGCTTCGTCAACCTCCAAGCGGTGCCGCTGTTGATGCGTGGCGGATCGGTCTCCGACGCCATCACCGTCATCTCCACCGTTGACCCGATTATGGGTGAGGTCGACCGATGAGCCACTTTCGCGTCGAGCTGCGCCAGCGCGCCGAAGAACTCGTAGCGCTCTACCCACGCAAGCGTTCGGCCATGTTGCCGCTGTTGCACCTGGTGCAAGAGCAAGACGGGTACTTGAGCGCGGCGGGTATCGCCGAGGTCGCCGAACTGACCGGCACGAGCGCCGCGGACGTGCGCGGGACGGCCGCCTTTTACGACATGTTTCACCTCGAGCCGGTGGGCAAGTACGTCGTGGGTATCTGCACGAACGTGGCCTGCCTACTCGCCGGCGGCCAGGAGTTGCTCGAACACGCGAGCGAAACGCTCGGCTGCGCGGTCGGCGCGACGTCCGACGACCACCTGTTCACCCTCGAAGAGACCGAGTGCCTCGCGGACTGTGACCGCGCGCCCTGCGTCCAGGTGAACCATCGCTACGTACGCACGACAACCGCGCCGGCCTTTGACGCCATGGTCGCGGACCTTCGCGAGGGACGCCTCGACGCGGACGTGCCCGCGCACGGCACGTTGATTCGCGTACGCCGCAGTGGGGGTCTTCGCGTAAGTCGTGAGGAACTCGCTGCCGAGCGCGCGAGTGCGCGCGCCGAGCGCGAACTTCGAGAGGCGAAGGGGTAGTCGTGGCCGTGTTGGACGCTCCGCGCATCGTGTCGGCTCGCACCGAGTACGAGGACTCGCACACCCTGGCGCGCTTTCTCGCCACCGGCGGCAATGACGCACTGCGTAAGGCACTCACCATGCACCCCGAGGCGGTCGCGGCCGAGGTGGACGCGGCCTCGTTGCTCGGGCGCGGGGGCGCGGGCTTTCCGGCCGGACGTAAGTGGTCGATGTTGCGTAGGTCGGCGATCTCGTACCTCGTCGTCAACGGCGACGAATCCGAGCCCGCGACCTTCAAGGACCACTTCTTGGTCGAGCGTGACCCCCACCAACTCGTTGAGGGCGTCACCATCGCCGCCTACGCCCTTCAGGTGAGTCAAGTCTTCATCTTCTTGCGCGGCGAATTCGCCCTCGGTCTTGAGCGCGTGCAACAGGCCGTCAACGACGCCTACGAGACCGGCGCACTCGGCAACAAAATCTTCGGTTCGAACTTCTCACTCGACGTGGTGGTGCACCCCGGCGCCGGTGCGTACATCTGCGGCGAGGAGACGTCGCTCATCGAGGCGCTCGAAGGCAAGCGCGGCTTCCCGCGCATCAAGCCGCCCTTCTTCCCGGCGGTGACCGGTCTCTACGGTGAGCCGACGGTTGTCAACAACGTCGAAACAATGTCCAATCTGCCCTGGATCGTGCTGCACGGCGGCGCGGCCTTCGCGGCGCTGGGTCAAGGTCGTTCGACCGGCACGCGGCTCTTCGCCCTCGCCGGACAGGTCAATCGACCCGGCGTCTACGAGATCGAAATGGCGAAGAACACCTTCCGCGACCTCATCTTTGACCCCGCGCTCGGCGGCGGGCTCGCGCCCGGGCGCTCGGTGAAGGCGATCATTCCCGGAGGCGTTTCAGCGCCGTGGTTCTCGCCCGATCAACTCGACGTTCCCCTCGGTCAAGACGAGGTCGCCGAGCAAGGTTCGATGCTCGGCTCGGGCTCGGTGGTGGTGCTCGACGACTCGTCGTGCGTGGTGCGCGCGGCGTGGCGAATCACGAAATTCTTCTCGCGCGAATCCTGCGGCCAGTGCACACCGTGTCGCGAAGGTTCGGGGTGGATTGAACGGGCGATGTACCGTCTCGAACACGGCGGTGGTCGTGAGGAAGACCTCGATCTACTGCTCGACCTGTGCGACAACATCGCGCCCGGCCTGACTTGGCCCCCGCAGCAGACGACTATCTGCGTGCTGGGTCCGTCCATTCCTTCGTCCGTGAACTCCGCAATCTCGATGTTCCGCGACGATTTTCTCGCGCACGTGCGCCACGGAGGTTGCCCCCATGACTGACGTCGTGCGAACCGTGGTGAACATCACCGTCAATGGTGTGGCCGTCGAGGCTAAACCCGGTGAACTCCTCATTGAGGCCGCCGAGCGGGCGGGGAACTACGTCCCACGCTTTTGTTACCACCCCCGGATGGAACCGGTCGGGATGTGTCGGATGTGCCTCGTGGAGGTGGACGGCCCGCGCGGCGCCACGCTGCAGCCCGCGTGCTACCTACGGGTGAATGAGGGCATGAACGTCACCACCGACTCCGACAAGGTGAAAAAGGCCCAAGACGGCGTGTTGGAGTTCTTGCTGGCCAATCACCCGCTCGACTGCCCGGTGTGCGACAAGGGCGGCGAGTGTCCGTTGCAGGACCAGACGCTCGCGCACGGTTCGGGCGAGACGCGCTTTATTGAAGAGAAGCGCCACTTCGTCAAGCCCATTGAAATCGGCGAACTCGTACTTCTGGACCGCGAACGTTGCATCCAGTGCGCGCGGTGCACTCGGTTTTCCGCCGAGGTCGCCGGTGACGCCGAGATCGCGTTCTCGGGTCGCGGCGACCAGATCGAAGTCGCGCCGTCGCCCACGAAGCCCTTCGACTCGATCTTCTCGGGTAACACGGTGCAGATCTGTCCCGTGGGGGCCCTGACCGCCAAGCCCTATCGCTTCACCGCGCGCCCCTGGGACCTCGAACAGGTCGAAAGTACCTGCACGACGTGCGCCGTGGGCTGTCGCGTCGCGGTGCAGTCCTCGGGGAACCGCCTCACCCGTGTTCTCGGAGTGGACTCGGATCCGGTCAATCACGGTTGGCTCTGCGACAAGGGCCGCTTCACGCTCGACGCGATCGACGGTCACGAAGGGGAGAGCGACCTTCTGAGCGCCGCGACGCGCGTGACCCAACCACACATTCGCCGTGACGGTGCGCTCGTGGCCGTGTCGTGGAGCGAAGCACTGCGCGAGGCGGCCCGTATCTTGAGCGACGCGGCGGCGACGCCCAACGGTGTGGGCGCCATCGGCGGCGCGGCGTTGACCAATGAAGGGGCCTTCGCCTGGGAGCGATTCGTGCGCGGCGTGCTCGGCAGTGACCACCTCGACGCGCAGTACGGTGACGGACTCGACGGGGCCCTGGTGCAGGCGCTGCCCGGCGCCACCATCGACGAGGCCGCGAGTGCGAACACCATCGTGACGTTGGGCGGCGACCTTCGCCAAGAACTCCCGGTGCTGTTCTTGCGACTGCGCGAATCGCTGGTGAAGGGCACCAGCAAATTGGTCGCGATTCGCGAGGGGGAGAACCCCTTCGCGGAGTTGACCTCGGTGGAGCTCAACGTGCGACCCGGGGAAGTGGCGCGACTGGCCTCGGCGCTGGCTGATGAGCACGTCGCCCTGGGCGTCGACGCGCTGAACAGTGAGTTCGAGCTCGCCGAAGCGCGCGCGCTCCTCGGCGGCGACGGCGCGGGCGTGGTCTTCGTGGTGGGTCGCGCAAACCTCGCCGAGAGTCCCGCCGTGACTGAGCGGGCGCTGCGGATCCTGGCCGAACGTTTTCCGGCGGCGCGCTTTCTCGTGGGCCTACGACGCGCCAACGTACGTGGCGCGCTGGACATGGGTCTCGCCCCGTCGCTGCGACCGGGTCGCACGTACCTCGCCGACAATGGTCGTGACGCGTTGGCCCAGCTGCGCGCGCTACGCGAGGGCGAACAATCGGCCGTGTTACTGCTCGGGGGCTGTCTCGTTGGCAACGTGCTTGACGACCAGGGCGCCCGCGACGCGCTCGAACGCGCCAACGTGGTCGTCGTGACGGGTCACGGCGGACAGACCTTGGCCTACGCCGACGTCGTCCTACCCGCCCTCGTCGCGCACGAGCGAGCGGGCACGGTCACCAACATTGAGGGTCGCGTCACCGCACTGGCGCCCAAGCTGGCCGGCCCCGGTTCGGCCTGGCACGACGTCGCCATCGCCGCCGAACTCGCGGAGCAGTGTGGCCAGTCCCTCGGTCTCACCTCCGTCGAACAGACCGCGCGCACGATTGAAGAGACCACGGGTTACCCCAGCGCCAGCGTGCTGACGGCCGGGGCGAGCGACGGGCTCTTGGTGGGCGGCTCGACCGACGGCGCGCGTCGTCGACCCCTCGACCCGATGGCGATTCCCGGCATCCGTTCGGTCGCCGGGAGTGGACTGGGCGAGTACGCGGGCGCGATCCGCCACCTCGACACACCACGCCGCGGTTCAGCCACCAGCGCGACGTTGCGTGACGTGGCGGCGGGACGCGAACTCGACGTACCACGTCCCAACTCCTACGCCTTCGCGCTCGTGGTCGAGCGACGACTCTACGACCGCGGCATCGCGATGCAGGGCTCACCGGCGTTAGCGAACTTGGTGGCAACCCCCACGATCGCCGTGTCGGCGAAGGATCTTGATCGACTCGGGGTGCGCGAGGGCGAATCCGTGAACGTCGTGGGCCCCCGCGGCACGATGGTGCTCACGGTGAGCGCTGCGTCGTGCGCCCGCGCCACGGCCCACGTCGCCTTTGGGGCTCGCACCGCCGAGGGCGCGACCCAGTCCTGGCACGCGCTCATCGATCCCGACGCGCTGGTCAACGAAGTTCGTTTGGAGACCCGATGAATCTCGCGAGCGTCGACCCTCTCTACAGCCACGGCGTCACCGGCGTCGTGCTCTTGATCGTGCTCATCAAAGTTCTCGTGGGCTTTGGCGCGATTATGGGCGCGGTGACGCTGATGATCTGGTTCGAGCGCAAGGCCATCTCCGACATGCAAAGTCGCATCGGTCCGCAACGCTGGGGCCCCTTCGGCATCCTGCAGACCCTGGCCGACGGCATCAAGTTGTTCTTTAAAGAGGACCTCGTCCCCGCCGAGGCCGACCGCTTCGTTTTCAAATTGGCGCCCTACCTAACCTTGGTGCCGGCACTCATTACGTTCTCCATCGTGCCGCTCGGGGGCACCCTCACCATTGGTGGGCACCGCGTCATGTTGCAGGTGGCGAATCCGCCAATGGGGATTCTCATCATGCTCGCGATGTCGGGCATCTCGGTGTACGGCGTCATGCTTGCCGGCTGGGCGTCGGGCTCGAAGTACCCCCTCATCTCATCGGTGCGCGCGAGTGCGCAGATGATCAGCTACGAAGCGGCGCTCGGTATGACCATCGTGACGGTGATTCTGGTGACCGGCTCACTGTCCACCCACGACATCGTGACCGCCCAGGCACACGGCGTGTGGCACTGGAACTTGATTCGTCTCGGGTTCGTCCCCTTCGCCGTCTTCTTGATTGCGATCACCGCCGAGCTCAATCGTCCGCCCTTTGACACGGTGGAGGCGGAGAGTGAGTTGGTTGGCGGATTCGCGACCGAGTATTCGTCGCTGCGCTTCGCGTTGTTCTACCTCGCCGAATTCATGAACACGATCACCATGTCGGCGATCATCGTGACGCTCTTCTTCGGGGGACCGGCGGGGTGGATTCCGCCCGTGCCGCACCTGAAGTGGATCTTTCCGATTATCTGGTTCGTCGCGAAGACGACCTTTTTCGCCTTTTGCTACATCTGGTTTCGAGCGGCCCTGCCGCGTTTCCGTTACGACCAGGTCATGGACCTCGGTTGGAAGCGGTTGATTCCCTTGAGTCTGGGCTGGATGCTGATCGTGGCGGGATTCCTCGTTCGCCCGGGCTGGGGTCTGGTGATGGCCGCGTTGGTGCTCCTCGCGTCCGTGGTACTCGCGCGCGCGTTTGATCTGGGGCATCGTCGCGAGGTGGGTCCCGACTCGGTGCTCGGCGCCGTGGGTCGACGTCCGTTGCCCGGTGAGGTACTGCGCACATTGACCGACCGTGAGGGGGCGTAATGGCGAAGTCCCTCGACTTCTTCGGCGGCTTCAAGTTGACGATTCGTCACCTCACGCGTCCGCGCGTGACGGTGAGCTACCCCCAGGCCAAGCGCCCCAAGCAGCCGCGTCAGCACGGTCGTCACGTCTTGAACCGCTACGAAGACGGCATGGAGAAGTGCATTGGTTGTGAGCTGTGCGCGGGAGTCTGTCCGGTGAACTGCATTCACGTTCGCGGACTCGATAACCCACCCGATCACCCCGTCAGCCCCGGCGAGCGCTACGGCTACGTCTACGAGATCAACTACTTGCGGTGCATTCACTGCGATCTGTGCGTGGAGGCCTGCCCGACCCAGGCGATCACCGAGTCGAAGATGTTCGAGTTCTCCTTCACCAATCGGGCCGACGCCATTTACACCAAGGCCGAACTCCTCGTGGACGACCAGGGCTTCCCGCAGCGACTGCCCTGGGAAGACTGGCGCGAGGGCGAAGCGGCGATGACCGGCGGTTGGATGCGCGCCACCTCACCGTCGGGCGTAGCCGCCTACGAAGGCGTCGTGCAGTGGACCGGCGATTTGGGTGCCGGCGTGCGCGCCGCCGAAGCCGGCCAAAATGAGGCCGCGCGCGACGACGTCGCCACCGGTTCAAAGGCCCTGCGCCGGGTCTTTTCCAAGCACCTCCAGCCCGACGACGTGCCGAGCGATCTGCGTGGTCTGGTGGGACGACTCAACGAACTCAAAGCCAAACTGCCCAAGCGGACCAAGGCGGCGTCGTGATCGCGGCGGCCTACAGCGCAGCCGGCGTACTGGTCTTCGTGACGGCCTCGACCCTGATTCTGGTCGGGGCGATCGGGGTCATTGCCGTCAAAAATCCCGTGCACGCCGCGATCAGTTTGATCGTGACGCTCTTTGGCGTGGCCGTGGCCTTCGTCGCGCAGTCGGCCGACTTCCTCGCCGCGGTGCAGATCATTGTTTACGCCGGGGCCATTGTCGTGCTGTTCTTGTTCGTCATTATGTTCTTGGGCGTTGATCGACGCGACGACGTGCGCGTCGAAGCACTGGTGGGTCAGCGACCTCTCGCGCTCGCGGGCGTACTGATTACGATCGCCGGCCTGATTACCTTGATGGCCCGATCGCACTGGGTGACCGGCGCGACCAGCGTGTCGACCACCGGGGCGCCCCTCGCCACGGGTCAGGGTAACGTCCGACAACTCGGCACCGCGGTCTTCACGACCGACCTGTTCGCCTTCGAGGCGACCGCCGTGTTGTTGATCATCGCGGTCGTCGGCGCCGTGTTGCTCGCGCGTCGTGAACGGCGCGTGGACGACACCTTCGACGATGAGCGCAACGTGGAGGTGAGCTCGTGAACGTTCCCGCCGCGTGGTATCTGGTGGTTGGCGCGTTGCTCTTCGGAGTGGGCGCCTACGGTCTCTTGACGCGTCGCAGCGCCCTCATCATGTTCATGTGCATCGAACTGATGCTCAACGCGGTCAACCTCACCTTCGTCACCTTCTCGCGCACCTTGAGTGACGTGGCCGGACAGGCCAGCGTCTTCTTCGTGATGGTGGTCGCGGCCGCCGAGGTGACCGTCGGACTGGGCATCGTGGTGGCGGTCTTTCGCCGTCGGGCCTCGACGTCAATCGATGAGATGTCGGAGTTGCACGGCTGATGGCGACCCTCGCGACGCTCATTGTTTTGCTGCCCTTGGCCGGATTCTTGTACGTGCTGTCGGCGGGTGCGCGCCAGGGCGAGCGCGCCATTGGCGTGGTCGCGACCGGGGTCGTCGCCGGAAGCTTTCTCGCGTCGGTGGCGGCCTTCTTCGTCTTGATTCATCACGCGTCGCGTGAGGTCACGGTACAACTGTTCACTTGGTTTGACGTGGGCACCCTGCACGTGTCGGTCGCGCTGTTGGTCGACCCACTCTCTATCACCATGTGCCTTTTCGTGACGGGCATCTCGGCACTCATTCACCTGTACTCAACGAGTTACATGCACGGCGAAAAGGACTTTCGCAAGTTCTTTTTGTACCTCAACCTCTTCGTTTTTTCGATGCTCGTGTTGGTCTTGGCGAACAACCTGGTGCTGACCTTCGTCGGGTGGGAGGGCGTGGGCGTCTGCTCGTACTGGCTCGTGAGCTACTACTTCGATCGCGATAGCGCGGCGTCGGCCGGCAAGAAGGCCTTCCTCTACAACCGCGTGGGTGACGTGGGCCTGCTCTACGCGATGTTCTTGTTGTTCAATCACCTGCACACGTTGAACTACCTCGACGTCTTTCAGCGCGTGGGTTCGCTCTCGGGCTCGACGGCCACGCTCATCGTCTTGGCCCTGCTCCTCGGCGCCACCGGCAAGAGCGCGCAGATTCCACTCTTTAACTGGCTACCCGACGCCATGGAAGGTCCCACGCCGGTCTCGGCCCTCATTCACGCCGCCACGATGGTCACCGCGGGCGTCTACCTGCTCGTGCGCATGTCGCCGGTCTTGACGCTGTCGTCGAGCGGCCGACTCACCATCGCGATAATCGGGGGCGTGACGGCCTTCGTCGCGGCCACCATCGCGACGGCCCAAAAGGACATCAAGAAGGTGCTCGCCTTTTCGACGGTCTCTCAGATTGGCTACATGGTGCTCGCGGTGGGCGTAGGCGCTTACGGGGCGGCCCTCTTCTTGATGGTCGCGCACGCCTTCTATAAGGCCCTGCTCTTCTTGGGTTCGGGCTCCATCATCCACTCGCTCAACGGTGAACAGGACCTGCGAAAAATGGGCGCGCTGCAACGCTTCTTGCCCCTGACGTTCCCGACGTTCCTCGTTGGCTGGCTCGCGATCTCGGGCGTACCGCCCTTCGCCGGATTCTGGGCCAAGGGTGACGTGCTCACCAACGCCTACAGCCACGACAAACTGCTGTGGCTGTTGGGATTAGTAACGGCCATTCTCACCGCGTACTACATGACGCGACTGTTCGTGCTCACCTTCCGCGGCAACGAACGATTCCGCGAGGTGACCCATGGTCACGACCCCCACGAATCACCCTGGCCCATGACTCTGCCGCTGCTCGTGCTGGCCGCCCTCGCGGTGCTCGGGGGACTCATCGACCTGCCGTGGGCGCACGGTCGCAGCCTGGCCACCTTCCTCGCGCCAACCTTCGGCTACGTTGCGCCGACGCACGCACTTTCGACGACCACGCAGTGGGGGCTCGCGGTCGTCGACGTGGCCGCCGCCGTTATTGGACTGGTCGCGGCCGTCACCATCTGGCGCGATCGCGTGAGTTCCAACCGGTACGAAAAGACCTTCTTCGAAAAGGTGTGGTACTGGGACGACGCCTACGACGCGACGGTGGGTCGACCCTTGACGCACGCCGCCATCTACGCCGATCGCGTGATCGAACCGCGCGTGCTCGACGGCGCCGTGGCCGGCGTCGCGGGTTCTGCCCGCCGTAGCGCGCTTGGTCTGCGCAAGGTGCAGTCGGGCTTCGCGCGTCACTACGCGCTGGCCATGGTGCTCGGTACCGCGGTCATCGTGGTGTACCTCGTCGCGAGGGTGGGTTAAATGCACTCCAGTTGGTGGCTCAGTGCTCTTCTCGTCGTACCGCTCCTGGGCGCGGCGGGAGCACTCTTACTTCGACGTACGGGTCGGGCCTACGGGGTCGCGCTCGCGAGCGCCGGGGTGGAGTTGGCGATCGCCGTGGCGGTCGCGTTCCTGTACAACCCGCACCTGAAGGGCACCGGGACCTTCGATTTTGCGACGCGACACGTACTCTCCGCGCCATTCGGCCTGGCCTACGACGTGTCGCTCGACGGCATCTCGCTGTTGATGGTCGTGCTCACCGCGTTAGTGGTCTTCGTAGCGCTGGCCGGTGCCCGCGAACGACGGCGCGAGGCGTCCTTCGTCACCTGGCTGCTGCTCTTGACCTCGGCGACGATGGGGAGTTTTCTCGCGCACGACCTGCTCGAGTTCTTTATCTTCTTTGAGTTCACCCTCGTGCCGTGCTACTTCATCATCGCCCAGTGGGGCGGTCCCGAGCGCGCGCGCGCCGCGCTGAAGTTCTTCGTCTACACCTTCACGGGATCGGCCTTCCTCTTCGCGGGGCTGCTCTACCTCGGCTTCGAGCACCAGCACCAGAGTGGTGGGGCGCTCACCTTCGCGAATGACGCGCTCGCGAGTACGACGTTGACGCACTCGGCGTCGGTGTGGCTCTTCGTGGCCTTCGCGATTGCCTTCGCGGTGAAGTCCCCCCTGTGGCCACTGCACACGTGGTCGCCGTTGACCTACGCCGAGGCGCCCACCGCCGGCTCCATTGAGCTTTCGGCGCTCCTCGCGAAGCTCGGCACGTACGGCATGATTCGTTTCGCCGTGGGACTCTTCCCGGGAGCGCTGGCGAGCGTGCGGCCCATCATGTTGACGCTCGCCGTCATCTCCATTCTCTACGGATCGTTGGTGGCCTGCGCGACGCCGGACCTCAAGCGACTGATCGCCTACTCCTCGCTCGCCCAGATGGGCTTCATCATCCTGGGCGTGATGTCGGGCTCGAGGATTGCCCTAGTGGGTGCGTTGTTGTTGATGTTCAACCACGGCGTGATCACGATTGGCTTCTTCGTGATCGTGGGCTTTCTCGAACAGCGTCGAGGGACCTTCACGATCCGCGACCTGCGCGGTCTGCAAGGTCCCGCGCCGGTCATGGCCGCGCTCTTCACCGTGGTCATGCTGGCCTCGATTGGCCTGCCGGGGTTGTCCGGTTTTATTAGTGAGTACTTCATCTTGATCGGCACCTTCGCGACGCACGCCTGGTGGGCCGCGGTGGCCACGCTGGGCGTGGCCGGGTCGGCCGCGTACCTCCTTTGGGCCTACCAACGGGTCTTTCACGGACCGAGCGATGAGGCCAACGCGCACGTGCACGACGTGACGAACCGCGAACGCTGGGTCTTGGTGCCCGTCGTGGTTCTGATCGTGGCGCTCGGCGTCTTCCCGCGTCCGGTCATTGATCGGATTACGCCTTCGGTGACCCAGTTGGTCGCCCACGTAGAGCCGGCGGGGCTGACCAAATGACCCTCCACGTTCCCTCGATCCACTACCTGGCGCTGCTGCCGATCTTCATCTTTTTCGGCGCGGCCCTCGTGTTGATGGTGGCCTCGGCGCTAAGCGCCAAGAATTTTTCGCCGCGACTGGCGACCTCAACGACGGTGCTCGCGAGCGTCGCGGTGCTCGTGGTGACGATCGCGCAGTGGTCCTACGTCGCGCACCACGGCGCGACGACGACCATCGCCCACGCGTTGGTGTTCGACGACTTCTCGATTCTGGCGACGGCGGTCATCGCCGCGTCGATGCTGCTCAGCGCCCTCGTGGCGCACGATTGGGCGATTCGCGAACGCGTCGTTGGCGTGGACTATCACGTGCTGGCGCTCGCGGCGAGCGCTGGCGCCATGGTCATGGCCCAGGCCAACGACCTCGTGGTGATCTTCCTCGGTTTGGAGATGCTGTCGCTGGGCCTGTACGTCCTGGTGGCTTTCGATCGACACCGCGCGGCCTCCTCGGAGGCGGCGCTGAAGTACTTCTTGCTCGGGGGCTTCGCGTCCGCGATCTTCGTCTACGGCGCGGCGCTGGTCTACGGCGCGACGGGTTCCACCAACGTCTCGTCCATTGCGTACTTCTTGGGCCAGAACATCTTGTTGCGTCCGGGTCTGCTCTACGCCGGTGGCGCACTGTTGTTAATTGGCTTTGCGTTTAAGGTGGCCGCCGTACCCTTCCACGCGTGGTCGCCCGACGTCTACCAGGGCGCGCCGACGCCGGTGACGGGCTTCATGGCCTCCATCGTGAAGGTGGGCGCCTTCGCCGCACTGATACGCGTTCTGCTGAGCGCCCTGGGCACGCAGATGGACACGTGGCGGCCGATTCTGTGGGCGTTGATCGCGCTCACCTGCCTGCTCGGCGCGGTCGTTGCGCTGGTGCAACGCGACCTGAAGCGCCTCTTGGCCTATTCGTCGATCAACCAGGCCGGTTTCATGTTGCTCGGCGTGTGGAGCGCCAACGTCCGTGGCGTAGCGGGCACGATGTTCTACGTCGCGACGTACGCGCCAGTCGTGATCGCGACCTTCGCCATCGTCACCGTCGTCGGGGGCGTGGGTGACGAGCACCACTCAATCGAGCACTACCGCGGACTCGCGCGTCGCCAACCCTGGCTGGGGGCGGCGCTCGCGGTGTTGCTGTTGAGCCAGTTGGGCGCGCCGCTGACGGTGGGCTTCTACGCGAAGTACGCCGTATTAGTGGCCGCGCTCGACGCCGGCGGCGGCGCCCTCGCGCTGATCGCCCTACTCAGTGCCGCGATCGCCGCGTACTTCTACCTTCGTTTCGCTCTCACGCTCTACGAGGAATCCGACCACGACGACGCGTCGCGCGTCGCGGTGCCGCGTGCCAGTGTCGTGGTGATCGCCGTTGGCGTGATCGTTGCCGTACTCTTTGGACTCTGGCCCGGTCCTCTGGCGACGTGGGCCCAGCACGCGACGCTGCTTTTCTTGCCGTGAGACGCGTCGCCGTCGCGACCTGCGCGGGTAAGAACGTCGACCCCGACAGTCCCCGTCTGCTCGCCGCGCTCGCCGACGCCGGCCTCCACGCCGAACTGGCGGTCTGGGACGATCCCGACGTGTCGTGGTCGAACTTCGACGCGGTGGTCGTGCGCTCAACGTGGGACTACGCGGCGCGGCGTGCGGCGTTTCTCGACTGGGCTCGCGGGGTTGCGCGACTCGAGAATCCCTACGAGGTGATCGCGTACTCAACGGACAAGCACTACCTTCGCGAACTCGAGCAGCGGGGTATCCCCGTGGTGCCCTCGACGTTCTGTGACGTGGGGAGCGAGCCGCAGTTCCCCGATGGCGACTTCGTCGTGAAGCCCTGCGTGGGCGCTGGTTCGATGCTCGCCGACCGTTACGGCGCGCACGATCTCGCGCGCGCCCGCACCCACGTGGCGCAACTGCACGCCCAGGGTCGTGACGTGCTCATCCAGCCCTACGTCGATTCGGTCGATGAGGTGGGTGAGCGGGCGCTTATTTTCATCGACGGATCGTTCTCGCACGCGATGACCAAGGGCGCCATGTTGAACGTCACGCAACTAGATCGCAACGCGCTCTTTCGTCGCGAGCAGATGTCGGTGGCGCACGCCGAACCCGACGCCCTCGACGTGGCCGACGCGGCGCTGCGCGCGGCGGGGGCCGACCACCTGCTCTACGCGCGCGTGGATCTGGTGCGCGCCAACGGCGGTTGGGTCCTCATGGAGCTTGAACTCGCGGAACCCTCACTGTTCTTGAGCTTTCATCCTCCGGCCGCGACCAACCTGGCCGTTGCCCTTCACCGTCGTCTCGAGGCGTCGAGTCGCGCGTAGCGCGACGCGCGACGGTGTGCGGTCCCATTGCCCACGTCGCGGCGGTGGTGACCGATTGAATGGCGGGCGGTACGCCCTGGCGACAACGGGTGACGTTCTCGAGCCTGCTTAGGGCGCGACGTCATTGAGCGCGTCGTCGTGGTCGCGGGCCGCCGCGAGCACCTCTTCGGGGACGACCGTGCCCGGTCGATTCGACGGGTCGTTCGCGAGCAGTCGACCAATCACGGGTATTTCGGTCAGGGACTCGGCGCGCAGCACCGCCGCGGCGACCGGCACGAAGCTCTCCGCCGCGGGATAGACGAGGTAGCGCGGCAGCCACGTCGGGTGGTACTTCGCGTTAAAGGTCCACAGTGACTCAATCGGCAAGATTCCCGAGAGACGCTTGAGCGCCCATCGTTCGACGCGGGTGAAGGTGCCGTCACCACGTTCGCCGTCGAGCACCGAGCGAAAGGCCGCGAAGTTGAGGCTGAGTCCCCGGGCACCCTGGGCGCGCAGGTGCTCAATCGTTGAGCACAGCGCGAAGTCGATCAGGCCGTTGGGGTGTTCACCGGGGTCACGACGCATGAGGTCGAGGGAGTACCCGTTCATCGCCGGCGAGGGAACGAACTGACACACCGAGGCCGGTTTGCCGTCGGGTCCGGTGACGATCGTGAGCAAGAGACCCTTGTCCTTGGGGTTAAAGAGGCGCCCGAGCATCATGGAGAAACCCCGCTCGCCCTCGCCGCGACGCAGCAGCGAGATGAGTTCCAAGATTTCGTTGACGCGCGCGGGATCGATCGTGGCCGGATCGACGAACTCGACGCGATAGCCGTGGCGCGCGAGCCGCGTACAGGCCTGTCGCAGTCCCTTCATTTTGCCACCCTCGAGCGAGAACTTTTGGCAGTCGACGATTGCCTCGTCGCCCATGTAGAGATAGTGCAGTCCGGCCGCGTGGTAGATCGGGAGCCAATCCTCGCCGGCCCCCATGACGCCAATCGTCCAGCCGCGACCCTCGGCGTAGTGACGAAAGGCGCTGAAGACCTCGGATCGTTCCGCTTCGGGTCCTACGGGGTCGGGCGAAATCAACGCGACGCCGCCGTAGACGGCGTAGGCCACGAGTGAGTCGCGAAAGAAGAAGAACTGCTTGTCGTCGCGAAGCGCGAAGTAGTCAAGGGTGCCGCGTCCGTGTCGTCGCACGATCTCACGCGCGCGCAGTTCCGCGATGCGTCGTTCGGTACTGCGCGCGGGGTGCGACAGTCGTCGGTCGACCACGGGTCGGGTCAAGAGGTAGAAGGTCGAGATGACGAGGCTGACACCGACGGTGAGGAGAGTCGGGTCCACGAAGTCGTCAACGCCGTCGGGTAGCCGGATGTTGTACTGGCCAAAGAGTCGTTCGACGCACGCCATGAAGATGACGCCGACGTTGGGCATGTGGGTACGACGGGAGGCTTCGATCCCGAGGGTCGCCGCGACGACGGTCGCCAGGGCGACCAGGGCGAGCCGCGGTAGGGCCGCGCGAATGCTCGAGCGGTCGGTCGACGCTTCGAAGTTGTGGCGTTGGACGACGAGCAGGGCCAGAATCGCGGCCGCGACGAAGGACGAGTAGACGGTGCCACCGCGCGCCACGTGCGCGACGATGGTAATCGCGAGAAGGCTCACGGCTAAGAACCACGCGCGCCGTTGCCCCCGGCGCACGCCGCGCGCCAGCATGATCATGGAGATACCGGCAACGGCGGTAATCGCGGCCGC
>JANWIR010000072.1 GCA_025449805.1 Acidimicrobiales bacterium
CGAGTGGAAAGCCAATGGCGATGCCCACGGTGAGCGGCTCGTGCAAGATCACCACGCCCAGCACCACCGCGATGGCGGTATTCACGTAGGTGACAACCGTCGCGCGCGGTGCCCCCACTTCTTGGATTAGTTCGTAGAAGCACAAGAAGGCGCCCGCCGTGCACACCACGGCGAGCACCGCGATACTCGACCACGTTTCCGCGTTGACGTGAGTGGGCAGGTGGGTCAGGGTCCACGGTGACCACGCCAACGCCACGAAGGACGTGGCGCCGGCGACGATCGTGATACCGGCGACGTCGCGCAACTTCGACGCGAGAATGGCCGGACCGATGGTGTAGCCGATACAGACCAGCATCATCGCACCGATCCAGGGCAGCGAACCGTGGCGCACGTCGAGTCCCACCAGCGACGCGACGCCGACGGCGCCAATGGCGAGGCCGAGCAATCGACGCGGCGCGACCGGCTCGTGGTTGGCGCGCAGGCGATGGCCCACGATCGAAAAGAGTGGCACGGTACAGATCAGCAGGCTGGTGAGCGAGCTCGTGATGTGTCGTTCGGCGCTCGCCATGAAGTACCACGGAATGCCGAATTCGACGACGCCAAACACGACGATCCATCGCCAGTGAACGAGCAGGGCACGTACCTGACCGCGGGCGATGACGAGAGGCCACAGTAAGACTGCCGCGGGCGCAGTGCGCGCGAAGACCAAGACGCCGGGATCAAGCTGGCGGACCGCGACGCGAATCAACAGGTAGGGGATGCCCCAGATCACCGCCATAGCGAGAAAGAAGAGCCAACCACGACGCGACACGACGATCAGCCTAGTCGCCGGCGAAAAGTTCTGTACTTTTATTCTTTTTTGTGCATAAAATGTCAATATGAGAGTCGGCGTTGTAGGAGCGAGTGGCTACGTTGGGTCGGAGATTCTCCGCCTCGCGGGCGAACACCCCGATATGGAAATCGTCGCGGCCACCGGTGAGTCCAACGCCGGCGCGCCCATCGCCGCGCACGTGCCCGCCCTCGCCGCGCTCTACCCCGACACGCGTTATCTCGCCCACGGCGACCTCGACCACGTTGACCTTGACGTCGCCTTTGTTGCCCTGCCCCACGGCAAGAGTCAAGACGTCGTCCCCGACCTACTCGCGCGCGGGGTTACCGTCGTCGACCTCGGGGCCGATTTTCGTTTGCGCGACGCCCGTGACTACCCGACGTGGTACCACGAGGCGCACCGGGCCGCGCACCTGCTGCCTACCGCGGTGTACGGGTTAGTCGAGCGACACCGTGATGAGCTACGCGGGGCGTCGTTGATCGCGGTACCGGGGTGTTTTCCCACCGCGACCTCGTTGGCGCTTGGTCCCTTCGTGGACGCTGGCGTGCTCGACGAAGGGACGCTGATCGTCTCGGCGTTGACCGGCGCGTCGGGCGCGGGCCGGGCGATTAGTGACCGACTGCATTTTTCTCGTCTCGCCGCGAACGCCGAGGCGTACGGCTTGGTCAGTCATCGCCACACGGCCGAGATGCAACAAGAACTGCAACGTGACGTACTTTTCACGCCCCATCTCGTGCCGGTGAGTCGTGGGATGTTGGTCACGGCCTTCGCCGGTCTGCGGTCGATGTCGAGCGACGACGCGTTGGCGTTACTGCGCGCCACCTACCGCGAGGATCCCTTCGTCGTGGTTGTTGACGAGCCGCCGACGCTCAAAGACCCACTGGGCAGCAACCTCTGCTTCGTCAGCGCTCGCGTGGATCCGCGCACGGGCACGCTGATTGCCATGAGTTCGATCGACAACCTCATCAAGGGCGCCGCGGGCCAGGCCGTTCAAGCGTGGAACGTCTCGCGGGGCGTGAGCGAGACGCGCGGCCTGGCGCGGGCGGGCGTGACGCCGTGAACACGCTGGTCGTCAAACTGGGTGGACACGCGCTCGATCGACTGGACGTCGACGCGCCGGTACTGAACGATTTCGCGAGTGATCTCGGTCGACTGCGCGCCGACGGTATCCACGTCGTCGTGGTCCACGGGGGCGGCCCACAGATCGCCGCGCTGCTTGATCGCCTCGGATTGGCGAGCACCTTCGTCGACGGACTGCGCGTGACCGATGGCGTGACGATGGACGCGGTGGCGATGGCCCTTTCGATGGTCAATCTCCAAATCGTGGCCACCTTGAACGCTCGAGGTATCGCGGCGGTCGGCCTATCGGGCGCTGACGCCGGACTCTTACACGCGACACCGTTGGGCGAGACCTGGGGACGCGCCGCGAGTGCACCGCGCATCGACGTCGCGATCCTCGCGAGTCTGTTACGCGAGGGATTCACCCCCGTGGTGTCGAGCGTGGGCGTGGACGCCGACGGGGGGCTCGTCAACTGCAACGCGGACACGATGGCCGGCGCCCTCGCGGGCGCCCTCGCCACCGAACTGATTCTGCTCAGTGACGTCGACCAGGTGCGCGCCGATCCCGACGTCGCCGAATCGGTGCTTTCGTCGATGACGCGCGATCAGGTGGTCGAACTATTGGCCTCCGGCGCGGCGCGCGACGGAATGCGGCCCAAACTCACCGCGGCACTGGACGCGCTCGACGGCGGCGCGTCGCGCGTGCGCTTGGCCAACGGACGCCGATCGCACGCACTTTCGCAACTACTGACGGGCGCGCTGGCGTCCACGGAGGTCACCGCGTGACACGACACCTACTCACCATCGACGCGTTGGGCGACGACGACCTCAGTGAACTCTACGAACTAGCGCGATCGCCCTTCGACGACGAACAGCTGAAGGGTCAAGGCGTCGCGCTCGTCTTCGAACGTCCGAGTCTGCGTACGCGTGCCTCGAGCGCGACGGCGGTGGCGGAGTTGGGCGGATTCGCCACGTTCTTTAGCGACGACGAAATCGGTCTCGACAGTCGCGAGTCGGCCGAAGACGTCGCGCGCACGATCAGCGAGATGTTCGCGATTGCCGCCCTGCGCCTTCGCCGCCACGACGTGTTCGCGCGGATGCGCCAGGCGACCAACGATCGCCTCGCCCTGATCAACCTGCTCAGCAGTGACGCCCACCCGACCCAGGCCTTGGCCGACGTCTTGACGTTGGCCGACGAGTTCGCCAATGGTGACGTCAACGGACTACAGGGCCTTCGCGTTGCCTACGTGGGTGACGCGACGAACGTGACGCGCTCGCTCGCGGTGGCCCTCACGCGACTTGGGGTGCACGTACGTGTCGGTGCACCCGCGGGCTACCAACTCCAAGAAGGTGGCGCGGAGAATCCTTGGGCGTTCGCGCAGCGCGGTTCCCTGGAACTCGTTAACAACGCCGTCGACGCGGTCGAAGGCGTTGACGCGATCTACACCGACGCCTGGGTCTCCATGGGCTTCGAAGCCGAAACCGCGCAACGTCGCCTTGATCTGTCGTCGTTTCGCGTCGATGAGGCGTTGCTCGCCCACGCCGCTACCCACGCTGTTGTCCTGCACTGCTTGCCGGCGCACCGCGGCGACGAAATCACCGACGACGTCCTAGACTCGCCGCGCAGCCGAGTATGGCAACAGGTCTTTCACCGTCGCAGCGCCATGCGCGCGGCACTTCGATGGATCAAGGAGGACGCGTGACCAAAACGCAGCGCCAGCATCGCATTAGCGAACTACTCGAGCACGAGGTCATATCGACCGCCGCGCAGGTTGTCAATCGCCTTCAAGCCGAGGGCGTCAGCGCGACCCAAGCGACGGTTACGCGTGATCTGCAAGAACTCGGCACGATCAAGGTGCGTGACGAACACGGCGCGCGGCGTATCGTGCTGGCGGCGTCGCCAAAGTTGGCGCCGGCACCTCTCGAGCATCTGCGTCGGATGATGGGCGAGTGGGTGATCTCAGTGGAGAGCTCGGGCAACCTCGTCGTGGTGCGCACTCCTCCGGGATGTGCGCACGTCGTCGCCTCCGCGCTGGACCGTAGTGCGCTCGAGGGCGTGCTCGGTAGCGTCGCCGGGGACGACACGATTCTCGTAATCGCGACCGAGACGCGCGGTGGAGCGGCCTTGTCGAAGGAGTTCCGAGATCTCTCTGGGCTCGGTGAATTGAACGAAGTAAGGAGCGAACGGTAATGGCGAAACGAGTGGTACTGGCCTACAGCGGCGGACTCGACACTTCGGTGGCGGTGCGCTGGATGATCGAAGAGTGGGGCGTTGAGGTGGTCTGCGTGCTCGTCGACGTCGGCCAAGACGTGGAGAGTTCGGAGAGCTTCGAGGATATCCGCGCGCGCGCCTTGGCGGCCGGCGCACTCGAGTGCGTGCTCGTTGACGCCAAACAGGAGATGGCCGAGGAGTTTTGCGCGCGCGCCATTGCGGCCAACGCACTCTACGAGGCGAAGTACCCCTTGGTATCGGCCCTGTCGCGGCCGGTGATCGTTCGCCACCTGGTAGATCAGGCCCGTCGCTTTGGCGCGCAGGCGGTAGCGCACGGCTGTACCGGTAAGGGCAACGACCAGGTCCGCTTCGAGGTCGGCACGCACGCCCTCGCGCCTGACCTCGAGGTCCTCGCGCCCGCGCGAAATTGGGGCATGACCCGGGCCGACTCGGTGGACTACGCCCGCAAGTGGGATATACCAATTAAGGCCACCAAGGAGAAGATCTACTCCATTGACGAGAATCTCTGGGGTCGCGCGATTGAGTGCGGCGCGATTGAGGACCCTTGGGCGGCGCCCCCCGAAGAGCCCTACACCCTGACCCGGGTCGTGACGACGACGCCCGTCGAGGTCACGGTGCGCTTCGAGCGCGGCATCCCCGTCGGGCTCGACGACGAGTCACTACCCTTGGCCGCGCTGATCGCCCGACTAAACGCCGTCGCGGGCGCCACGGGCTACGGCCGTCTCGACATGGTGGAAAACCGTCGCGTGGGCATCAAGAGCCGTGAGGTCTACGAATGCCCGGCGGCGCTGGCGTTGATTACCGCCCACCGGGACCTCGAAGATCTGGTCCTCGAGCGCGACGTCCATCACGAAAAGTCGCGCCTCGAACCACGGTGGTCGGAGCTGGTCTACGACGGCATGTGGTTCTCGCCCCTGAAAGAGGCGCTCGACGCCTTCATGGACGAAACTCAGCGACACGTCACCGGCGACGTGCGACTGCGTTTCGAGGCGCCGGGACTACTGCGCGTCGTTGGTCGACGCAGTCCCAAGGCGCTCTACGACTACGGCCTGGCCACCTACGACGCTGAGGACACGTTTCGCCACGCCGACTCGGAGGGTTTCGTGCGAATCTACGGACTTGGCGTGCAGACGTGGGCGGCGCGACAGGGGGCGAAGAACGCGACCCCACCCCGGTCGTGACGCTGTGGGGAGGCCGCTTTAGCGCCTCCATGGATCAGAGCCTGTGGGCGTTATCGGAGAGTTACTCCTTTGACGCCGCGCTGTACGCGCACGACATCGCGGGTTCTATCGCGCACGTTCACGGGCTCCAGGCCGCCGGACTGCTGAGTGAGGAGGAGGCGACCACACTGGTCGCCACGCTCGAGGTGATTCGCGCCGAATTCGACCAGGGTCGTTTCGAACGTCAAGCCAGCGATGAAGACGTCCACATGGCCATTGAGCGTCGCGCGACCGAGTTGGTGGGGCCGTTGGGCGCGCGCATGCACACCGCGCGCAGCCGTAACGACCAAGTGGCCACCACGCTGCGCCTCTTTACCCGTGACGCGTTGGGTGAGATCGCGAACGCCACGCTCGGACTCGTCGATCAGTTGGTCGCGCTGGGGGAGCGCTACGCGTTCGCCGCGCTTCCGGGCTACACCCATCTTCAGCGGGCCCAACCAGTGCTACTCAGTCATCACGTGCACGCGCACGCCTTTGCGCTACTGCGCGACGTGGACCGCCTCGGTGACGCGCGGGAACGGGCCAACGTGTCGCCGCTCGGGGCCGGCGCGCTCGCCGGCACGTCGCTGCCGATTCAGCCGGCCTTTACCGCAGAACTCCTCGGATTTCGCGAAAGCTTTGCGAACTCAATGGACGCAGTGGCTGATCGAGATTTCGTCGCGGAGACGCTCTTTGACGTCGCGCTGCTCGGCGTGCACCTTTCGCGCCTGGGCGAAGAGCTCGTGCTCTGGACCAGTAGTGAGTTTGGATTCGCCACGTTGGGTGACGCCTTTACGACGGGTTCGTCGATGTTGCCCCAGAAAAAGAACAGCGACGTCGCGGAGCTCGCGCGCGGCAAGGCCGGTCGCTTTATCGGCAACTTGACCTCGCTGCTCGTGACTTTGAAAGGTCTGCCCCTCTCCTATAACCGTGACCTCCAAGAGGATAAGGAACCGCTCTTTGACTCGGTGCGCCAGATCTTGCTCGTGTTACACGCCCTAACCGGTGCCTACGGGTCACTCGCACTGAACGAAGACGTCACGGCGCGCGCCGCAAACGACGATCTACTCGTCGCCATTGACGTAGCCGAGGCGCTGGTCGCGCAGGGCGAACCCTTTCGCGTGGCGCACGAACGGGTGGGACGACTGGTCGGCCAAGCGGTCGCGGAGGGCTCGACGCTGCGTGACGTCGTCGCGGCCAACGAGGAGTTGCGTCACCTCACACACCTGTTCGAACCCGGGGCGTCGTTGCGTCAACGCCGCTCACCCGGCGCGTCGGGACCGGAGGCGGCACCGGAGCAGCGCCGACGACTTCACGAAGCCAGGGCGCGCCAAAGGGCTCGATTCGCGGACGTGTCACAGCCTTAAATCAGACTGCGGGTGTGACGAAACCCGCTATCGACTCGCCGTACTGTGAAGAGCAATGAGCGAACGACTTCTCACGCCGTCGAAGATCACTTCGTGGTTGGGCTGTGCGCATTCGCTCACCTTGAGCAATGCAGTGACGTCGGGCACGTTGACGGTTCCGCCGAATACGTTGAGCGATCTGGCCGAAGTGCTCATCGAAAAAGGTGCGCAGCACGAGCGCGCGTGCCTCGAGGAGTACGAGGCGGCCGGTCGTCACGTCTACGAAGTGCCGGGTCGTAACGCCGAGGAGTCCTTCGAGGAATGGGTTGCGCGCGTGGGCAATCCCTTCGAACGTGACGTGGACGTCATCTACCAGATGCCCTTCATCCACGACGGCATCCGGGGCATCGCTGACTTCTTAGTCCGCGTCGAGGATCCCGACGACGGATTCGCGCACTTCGAACCCGTCGACGCGAAATTGACGAGAACGAAGGCCAAGCCGGGTCACGTCCTGCAGTTGTGCTTCTACGCCGAGGCGATTGGGGCCCTGCTCGGACGTCCGCCCAAGCGCATGCACCTGTGGCTGGGTTCGGGCACGACCCAAGGGCTACTCGTCGAAGAGTTTCTTCCGTATTGGCGACGACTACGTCACCAACTCCAGGACCTCCTCGACGACGTCTCCACGACGAGTACCACGCGGCCAACGTTGTGTGACACCTGTGAGTACTGCGAGTACTACACGCACTGCGAATCGCAGTGGCGTCGCGAGGACTCGTTGACCTTTGTCGCGAACTCTCGGGCCGAGGAACGCGAACGACTCGAAGCAGCGGGCGTACGCACCATGGTGGCCCTATCGAAACGCCGTGAGCCCGTTGAACGACTCCACGACGAAAAGTTGGCGCGGCTCGTTCGCCAGGCGGACCTGCAGATTGCCTCGCGCGCCCACCCCGACGCGCCACCACTGTTTGAGCTGATTGCGCCGTCCGAGGACCCCATCTACGGCCGGGGCTTCGAACTGATGCCCGAGCCCGACGACGGGGACGTCTTTTTTGACTTCGAAGGCGATCCATTCTGGACCCCCCAAAGCGAGCTGATGTTCCTCGCGGGGCTCTACTACACGGCTGACGACGGTACGTGGGTCTACGACGAACGCTGGGCCCACTCGCTCCACGACCAACAGGTGATGATTCGCGGTTTGATGGAGTTCTTTCGCGATCGTCGCGAACGTTACCCTCGCATGCACGTCTATCACTACAACCACACCGAACGCTCCACCATTGAGCGTTTGATGAACGACGGCGACGACGCCAACCTCTTCGCGTCACTCAATGAATCGGGTCTCTTCGTCGACCTCTTTGTCATCGCGCGTAACGCCGTGCGGGTGGGGACTGAGTCCTACGGTCTTAAACACCTCGAGCACTTGGTGAGCTTCCATCGCGAGGCCGGCATCGATCAAGGGGCCGGTGCGGTCGTCGAATACGAACAGTGGTTGAAGACGCCGCGCGAGGAGATTCTTCGGGCCATCGCCCGGTATAACTGTGATGACGTCGCTGCGACCCGGGCGCTACGTGATTGGTTGGTAGCGCAGCGCCCGGCGGCACTGGCGTGGCGTGAGGCCTTCATCACGAACGAGACCTACGAATTCGATACGGACGAATTGGTTGAGAGTTTGCACGAGTTCGACGTTGACACGCCGGAGTATTTGCTGGGTGATCTCTTGAACTACTGGCGCCGTGAGCGTTCGGCGGACATGACGCCACGCTTTATGACGCTCGACGGCGACGCCCTCGACCTCTTGGAGAACCCTGAGTATCTCGTTGGCCTTACGCCCGTTCGCGTCGAGGAGCCCCAGGGCCGCGAACGCAATAGGGCGCTCGTGCTGACCTACCCAGCCCAGGCCGTCGACGCCAAGTTCTTTCCGCCGAATCAAAAGGTCGCGTTCTCCTCGGCGGACCAGGCGCACGGACTGGCTTCGGTGCGACGATTCGATCCCGAGCGTCGAGAGTTCGTCTTGGTGTGGGGAGCGTTTCAAGAAGAAGTCGGCGCCATACCGCGCAACTTGACCTTCTACGAAGACTTCATGCCCGGCAACAAACTTTCGGTACTCAAGGATCTCGCGCGCCAGGTGCTCGATCCGGTGACGCACGGTGAACCGAGTCGACTTTCGATGGCGCTTCTCGCGGCCGAACGGCCGCGCTTCGTGGACGACGCCGGTCCCCACAATGGTCTCTTCGACGACGACCTCGAGCAGATCTACGAGTGGGTGACGCGCCTCGACGAGAGTTTCGTCGCGTTTCAAGGACCTCCCGGCACGGGTAAGACCTACAGCGGTTCGCACGTCATCTACGAGCTGATTAAGGCCGGCCTGCGCGTGGGCGTCGTGTCGACGGGCAATCTCGCCATCGATCACCTCATGAGCGCCACCCGCGACGTCTTCGCGAAGAACGGCGATCTGGAGCAGTTGCGCGCTCTGCGCTGGCACTCGACCAATGACGTGACCCTGGACTTTGCGACCTACTCCAATAAGGCGCAGATTTTGGCGACGGGTGATCACAACTTGATCGGCGGGACGTCGTGGCTGTGGTCGCGCGCGGAGTTGCGTCAACGCCCGGTCGACGTGCTGGTAGTCGATGAGGCGGGACAACTTTCTCTCGCCGACGCGGTCGCGGCCTCCAACGGTGCGCGCAACATGTTGCTGCTCGGCGACCCGCTGCAACTCGCGCAGGTCGCCAAAGCTGTCCACCCCAACGGCTCGGGCGCGAGTGTGCTCGAGCACTTGCTCGGCGAGCACGCGACGATTCCCGCGAACGAGGGCGTCTTTATGTCCGTTACGCGACGAATGCACCCTGACGTGTGTCGGTTTATCTCGAACCAGATTTACGAGGGCCGATTGACCAGCCACGAATCCTGCGCGCGTCAAGCGACGGCGCTCGGAACTGGGCTGCGCTGGTTGCGGGCAACGCACGAAGGTTGCTCCACCGAGTCAGCCGAGGAAGCCGCCATCGTCAGTACGAAGATCGCGTCGATGCTGGGTCTCGCCTGGACGAATCAAGACGGGGTCGAGGCTCCACTGCGACCCCAGGATTTCATGGTGGTGGCGCCCTACAACGACCAAGTACGACTTCTTCGTGAGGCGTTCGAGGCGACGGGCCTGCGTGGGGTGCAGGTGGGGACGGTGGACAAGTTTCAGGGTCGCGAGGCGCCCGTCGTGTTCTTCACCATGACCACGTCCTCGGCGCTTGACATGCCGCGCGGACCAGAGTTTTTGTTCTCGCGCAATCGCCTCAACGTCGCGGTGAGTCGCGCGCGCTGTCTGGCGTTTTTAGTCTGCACCGAGGAGCTCTTAAATTCGCGAGCCGGGGATCTCGAGGGCATGCGTTTGATCTCGACACTGTGCGCCTTTGAGGAGTACGCCCGCGGGCACTAAAATTTTTGGCGCGAAATGCCAACGATGGTATTTCGCGCTGCTATAGTAAGTAACCCACCGACAGAGACGGCGGCCAGGACGATTTGTGTCCGGCAGACCGCGCTGTTAGAGTGGTATTCCCTCACCGGGGCAACCTGGTGGCGGACTTCGGGAAGTAATTCCCGAGGGTGTACTACGCACCTCCGAGCTTGCTCGTGTGTGTTGTCGCTCCTTGAAAACGGAAGAACGAGAGCCAAAAGCCAGTACGGGCGACGATGAACCTCTCTAAAGGTTCGCGTCGGTCGTCAAAAATTGCAGTAGGCAACGAGGCCACCCCGTGGTACTCGTTGTTGTCAGATGGAACTTAGAGTCGTCCATCTGGCTCTCTGATTACGGGAGAACTTCGGTTCTCAACGAATCTTGATGGAGAGTTTGATTCTGGCTCAGAATGAACGCTGGCGGCGTGCTTAACACATGCAAGTCGAACGGAATCCAAGGAGCTTGCTCTGGAAGATTTAGTGGCGAACGGGTGAGTATCACGTGAGCAACCTGCCCCGAAGACTGGGATAACACCGGGAAACCGGTGCTAATACCGGATGTCCTCTTTTTATCGCATGATGAGAAGAGGAAATGTTTTTTCGCTTCGGGAGGGGCTCGCGGTCCATCAGCTTGTTGGCGGGGTAACGGCCCACCAAGGCTACGACGGATAGCTGGTCTGAGAGGACGATCAGCCACACTGGAACTGAGACACGGTCCAGACTCCTACGGGAGGCAGCAGTGGGGAATCTTGC
>JANWIR010000073.1 GCA_025449805.1 Acidimicrobiales bacterium
CCTCACCGACGGCAGCATGGTACAGATCGATAACCCGACCGAACTGCCCGAGTCCAGTCGCATCGAGCACATCGACGAACCAATGCTCGACATCTCGATTCTGACGCCCGCGGAGTACCTCGGTGCGGTGATGGATCTCTGCCAGAGCCGTCGCGCCGAGATGATCAAGATGGAGTACCTCTCGACCGAACGAATCGAGCTGCGCTACCGGGTTCCCCTCGCCGAGGTGGTGATCGACTTCTTTGACGCGTTGAAGAGCCGGACCAAGGGCTACGCCAGCTTGGACTACGAACCGAGTGGCTACATCACCTCGAACCTGGTGCGCGTGGATCTCTTGATCAACCACGAACCGGTCGACGCCTTTTCGACCATCGTGCACAAGGACAGCGCCGACCTCTACGGGCGCAAGATGGCCGAGCGCTTGAAGGAGCTCATCCCGCGTCAAATGTTCGACGTCCCGATTCAGGCGGCGGTCGGAGGGCGCATCATTTCGCGCGAAACCGTCAAGGCCCGTCGTAAGGACGTGTTGGCGAAGTGTTACGGCGGCGACATCACCCGCAAGCGCAAACTCCTCGAGAAGCAAAAAGAGGGTAAGAAGCGCATGAAGAACCTCGGGCGCGTTGAGGTCCCCCAGGAGGCCTTCGTCGCCGCTTTGAAGCTCGACGATTAGCGACACCGCGACGTAGGGTCCGCCACCCTGGGGCCGCGTTCGCGCGGTAACCTGCGCTATCGCAAGGTCGTGGCTCGTCGAACCGGCTCCTACGTCGCGTGACGCTTTTCACGACGGGGGCACGGGGGAGTGGTCACAGGTGGGTAACGCATGAACTTCCGCGATCTCAAAGTGGTGGCTATTGGCGCCCACCCCGACGACGTTGAGTACGGCTGCTACACCGTGTTGTCGCGCTGCTACGAACCCGTGATGGTCAATCTCACTCGCGGCGAACACGGGGGCGAGCACAATATTCGCGAGAAGGAGTCGCGCGCGACGGCTGAACTCTTAAACGCGCGACTGATACAACTCACGCTGGAGGACACGAACATCAATCTTCGCGAGGCGGCGACGGCGCTGGAGAAGATTATTCGCGACGAAAGTCCCGACGTCGTGTTGACCATGACCGAGCCGGATCTGCACCAGGACCACGTCACCGTCGCCAAGGCGACGACGATTGCGCTGCGCGAGTACGAAGGTCTTGTCCTGGGTTATCAGACGCCCTCCAATATCGTGACGTTCCAACCGGACATCTACTTCGAGATATCGAACGACGAATTTTTGGCGAAGATGCAGGCGCTGCGCGTTCACGCCACGCAGTCCAACCGTCGCTACCTCGGCGAGGACGCGCTGCGATCGGTCTCGCGGTTCTGGGCCACAGCGACGCGCACCGAATTTGAGTACGTGGAGGCCTTCAAGATCCTCCGCTGGGTGGTTCCGCTCAGCGAACGCTAGGGCGCCACGATGAGCACCGCTCGTGGTGAACACGACCGATTAGCACTCGGTAGAATTGAGTGCCAATAAGGAGGTGCCATGGCCAAACGCGCAAACGTCGCGGACGACGAACTCGACGCCCGCAAGGCGACGATTCTTGAAGCCGTCGTCACCGAGCACATTGACACCGCCCAACCGGTCGGCTCCTCCTCGGTCCTCCAGAGCGCTGACCTCGGGGTCTCGCCGGCGACGGTGCGCGCCGAAATGGTCGCCCTCGAGCGCGAGGGCTACCTGGTCCAACCCCACACGTCGGCCGGCCGCGTCCCGACCGACAAGGGCTATCGCTACTTCGTCGATCACCTCGAGGCGGGCGTCGTGGGTCCGGCCGAACAGGAACAGATCAAGGACTTTTTCAAGCGCGTCCGCGGCGAGGTCGAGGACGTCCTCGAGCAAACGTCGACGCTGCTCAGCCAACTCACCAGTTACACCTCGGTGGTCGTGAACTCCGCGCACGCCCACGCCACCATCTTGAGTGCGCAACTGGTGAACCTCGACGCGCGACACCATCTACTCGTCACCGTGTTTTCCGACGGTACGGTCATCAAGCACTCGGTCAAGGCCAGCTTTGACGCGTCGCACCTCGAGGTCGCCGAGGCCTCAAAGCAGCTCAACGCGCTCTTGCTCGGCACAACGCTCGAGAGTCGCGTGCAGGTGCCCTCGCGCACCGACCACGTGGCCAAACTCGTGCGCGAGTCGGTCTCCGTGCTGCGCGCCGAACAGCCCGCCGGCGAGGACGAGCAGGTTTTCATCGGCGGCTCGTCGCGCGTCGCGGAGTCCTTCGACGGTGTTGAGACCGTGCGCCAGGTGCTCTCCATTCTCGAACAAGAACTCTTGGTGGTCTCCCTCGTCGAGGACATTCTCGACCGGGGCCTGTCGGTCGCCATTGGTTCGGAGCACGGCTACGAGCCGTTGAGCTCGTGCGCGGTCATTGTCGCGCCGGTCGCCATCGACGGCGAGTCGATTGGCGTGGTGGGCCTGCTCGGACCCACGCGCATGAAGTACCCCGAGGCACTGGCCGCGGCGCGCGCCGTCAGCCATCACCTGGTGCGCCACTTCGGTGGGGAGGTCGAGGGTGAGTAGCGCCAACCTCTACGACGTGCTCGAGGTCGAACCCGGCGCGAGTGCCGACGAACTCAAGCGGGCCTACCGGCGACTCGCGCGCCAGCTGCACCCCGACGCCAATCCCGGTGATCCCGCCGCGGAGGCGCGCTTTAAGGAAGTCTCCCAGGCCTATGAAATCCTCTCGGACCCCGAACGGCGCGCGAACTACGACCGCTTCGGTTCGGACGTGGGTCCGGGTGCCAACCCCTTTGGGGCCAGTTCGGTCCAGGACATCTTCGACATGTTCTTTGGCGGTATGGGGGCCCAGGGGCCCTCGCGACGCGGACCCCAGCCCGGTCCTGACGCGGAGACTTCCCTCGAGATCACCCTGGACGAGGCGGCCTTTGGCGCGACGCGCGAGTTGACGTTGACGCTGCCGCTTCGCTGTACGACGTGCGAGGGTTCGGGCGCCGCGCCCGGGAGTTCACCGGTGACCTGCGAGGAGTGCGCCGGCGCCGGTGAGGTTCGTCGCGTGCGCAACTCGATCCTCGGTCAGATGGTGACCTCGTCGGTCTGTCCGCGCTGTCACGGTTACGGCACACGGGTGGACGTGGCGTGTGGTGACTGTCGCGGCGAGGGCCGGCGTAACCAGAGCACGACGTTTTCGGTCCAGATTCCCGCGGGCGTGGAAGAGGGTTCGACCATGCGCTTGGCCGACCGCGGACCGGCCGGCCCGCGTGGCGGACCCAACGGACGACTCTTCGTGCACCTCAGTGTCGCGAACGATCCGCGTTTCGAACGCCACGGCGACGACCTGCACCACGAGGCGCACGTCGCCTTCACCCAGGCCACGTTGGGCACCACCATTGAGGTACCGACACTTCGGGGCACCTACGTGCTCGAGGTCGAACCGGGGAGTCAAAACGGTACGGTGCACCGAATTCGCCACGAGGGCGTGGAGCACCTGCACGGTCGCGGTCGTGGCGACCTCTTCGTGCACTTAGTGGTGGTCGTGCCGCGCGAGCTCGATGAGGAGAGTGAGGCGCTGTTGCGACGCTTCGCGGCGTTACGTGGCGAATCGCTCAGCGAGTCCTCCACGGGCCTCTTTCGTCGGCGCAAGGCCAAGAAGTGAGCCTCGCGCACTGGTCGCGTCGCGTGGACGCGCTGGCCCAAATCAAGGTTCGTGACGTCGCTAATCCCTCACTCGACCACGCGGCACGCCACCACCTCTTTGACGTCCTGCGCGCGAAAGACGGTGAGGAGATTGTCGTCACCGACGGCGCCGGTCACTGGGCCTTCGCCAGCGTGAACGCCGGCGCGATACTTCGTTCGAGTGACGTGGTGTTGGACGAACCACTCGCGGACACCACGTTGTACATGGCGCCGCTGAAGGGTGAGCGCAGTGAGTGGGCCGTGGCCAAGATCACCGAACTCGGGGTCGCGCGTGTCGTGCCGCTCCTGAGCGAACGTCTGGCCACGCGCTTTAAGGGCGAGACGCGTGACAAGGTGCTCAGTCGCTGGCGGCGGATCAGCGACGAGGCGGCCGCGCAGTCGCGACGGACCTACGACTTGCTGATCGATCCACCCGTCGGTGTCGCCGACGTGCCCGCGGACGTGGCGGTGTGTGACTTTGACGGTGCCGGCGACTGGGCGGGCGTGCGCGCGGTGGCCGTCGGGCCCGAAGGGGGCTTCGCGCCAGGCGAGTGGTCGAGCGACCGGCGCCGGTTGGGGCTCGGGCCGAGCGTGCTCCGCGGCGAAACGGCCGCGGTGGTGGCGGGGGCGCTCCTCGCCTTTGGCACTGGTAAGTGGGGATTTTCACTACAAGGCGCCGCTGATGAGTAATGATGGCCTGAGTAAATGAGTGACTGCCTGTTTTGCCAAATCGTCGCGGGGGAGATTCCCTCGAAGGCCGTCGCCCAGAGCGACGCCGCCTACGCCTTTTACGACCTCGCCCCGCAGGCGCCGGTGCACGTGTTGATCGTGCCCAAGGTCCACGTTGACAGCGCTGACGCCATTGGCGCGCACCACGGCGGTGTCGTCGACGCGATGATGATGCTCGCCCAAGAGGTCGCCGAACACGAGAGCGTGCGCGAGAGTGGTTACCGACTGGTCTTTAACGTGGGGCGCGACGCGCAGATGACCGTCGCGCACTTACACATGCACCTCCTCGCGGGCCGCCGCCTGGAGTGGCCCCCCGGATGAGTGTGAACGCCTCGGGCGACGCGGCACTCACCGCGACGACCTTCGTGCCGAACACCCATCTGATGGCGGGGCTGCTAGGCGCACGTGACGAGCACCTGCGGGTGATTGAACGCGCCTTTCCCGCGTCGAAAATTCAGGTACAGGGCAATCGCATCTCCGTCGAGGGTCCCGACGCGGCGCGCGTCCTACGGCTCTTCGACGAACTAGTACTAGTTCTCGAGGCCGGGCAAGCCCTCGACGCGACCAAGATCGCGCGCACCATTGACATGGTCGCCGACGACCTGCGACCGAGTGAGGTTCTCAAGCACGAGGTCCTGCGCGGCGCGAAGGGTAAGGCGATTCGCCCCACCACCGCCGGCCAGAAGCGCTACACCGACGCGATCGATAACTCCATCGTCACCTTCGGTATCGGACCGGCCGGCACCGGCAAGAGTTACCTCGCCGTCGCCCAGGCCGTTCAGGCCCTGCACCGACGCCAGGTCCAACGCATTGTCCTCACGCGTCCCGCCGTCGAGGCCGGGGAGAACCTTGGCTTTTTGCCCGGCGATCTCATGGCCAAGGTCGACCCGTACCTGCGACCGCTCTACGACGCGCTCTACGACATGGTGGGACCAGAAGGGGCGCAGCGCCTGATCGCGAACGGCACCATTGAGGTCGCGCCGCTGGCCTTTATGCGTGGGCGTACCTTGAACGACTCGTTCATCATTCTCGACGAGGCGCAGAACACCACGCCCGAACAGATGAAAATGTTCTTAACCCGCATTGGGCAAAACTCCAAGGCCGTCGTCACCGGTGACGTGACGCAGATCGACTTAAACGGTAAGCGCAGCGGTCTCGTGCAGCTCGAAAAGATTCTCCAGAACATTGACGGCGTGAGCTTCATCTTTTTGAACGCGAAGGACGTCGTGCGCCACCGCATCGTGGCCGACATCGTCGCGGCCTACGAGGAGCACGCGCCGTGATTGATATCTACGCCGCGAACGAACAAGACGACGTCGAACTCGACCTCGATCGCTGGGTGGCGCTCGCCAACGGCGCCCTCGTCGACGAGGGCGTGCGCGGACTGGCCGAGGTGTCGTTGATCTTCGCCGACGAGGCCACGATTGCCGACCTCAATCAGCGCTTTATGGGCAAGGTGGGCCCCACCGACGTGTTGAGCTTTCCCATTGACGCCGAGCCCGAGCTCAGCGGGCGCGTGCCCGACGCGGGCGGAACCGGTCCGGGCGAGCCCCCGCTGTCGGAGATTCCCCAATTGGTGGGCGACGTCGTGATCTGTCCGGCCGTCGCCGCGCGTAACGCGGTCGAGCACGAGTGCACGCTGGACGACGAGATGGCCCTGCTGGTGGTGCACGGCGTCTTGCACCTCCTCGGCTGGGACCACGTGATCGACGACGAGGCCGAGAAGATGGAAGCGCGCGAGCGCGAATTGCTCGCGCGCCACTACCGCGGCGATCGCGCGTGATTGGCGTTCTCTGGTCGTCGGGTGACACCGCGCTCGCGCTGAGCGTGGGGGTGTTGTTGGCGCTCTCGGGATTCTTCGCGATGGCCGAGACGGCCCTCACGCGCACCAACAAGTCGCGGGCGCGCTCGCTGCGCGATCAAGGTCGCCGCGGCGCGAAGGCCCTCGTGATCCTCACCGAGTCACCCGAGCGATTCTTGAACCCCCTGCTGCTACTCATCTTGATCTGTCAGTTGGTGTCGGCGACGATGGTGGGCGTGTTGGCGGGGCACCTGTTCGGTGCCGCGGGGGTCTTCGTCGCGACCGCCCTCGAGGTCATCATTATCTTCGTCGCCTTCGAGGCGATCCCCAAGAACTACGCCGTCCAACACCAGGACGAGGCCGCGCTGCTCAGTGCGCCGGTCATCGCACGACTCTTGGCGTTCGCGCCCATTCGACTGTTGTCGTCGGTACTGCTCTCGGTCGCCGACGCGGTCATCGCGCTGATCGGGGGGACCGGCTCGAGTTCACGCGTCACCGAGTCGGAGATTCTCGCCATGGCCGACGTCGCGCACGAGGACCTGGCGATCGCCTCGGAGGAGCGCAATTTCATCCACTCGGTCATTGAGTTCGGCGACACCATCGTGCGCGAGGTGATGGTGCCGCGCATTGACATCGTCGACGTACCGAGCGGCGCGACGACCCGCGACGCCTTGGACCTCGCCATCGAGACGGGCCGTTCGCGCATCCCCGTGCTCGGCGAGAGCGTGGACGACGTGGTGGGGATGGTGAACCTGCGTCACCTGGCCCGCCTCGTCGCGAACGGCCAAGGTGACGAGCTCGTCGACGCGCACATGGGGCAGGCCTTCTTCGTGCCCGAGACCAAGCGAGTGGCCTCACTGTTGAGCGAGATTCGCCAGTCCAAAGTGCACCTCTTCGTGGTGGTCGACGAGTACGGCGGCACCGCCGGACTGGTCACCCTCGAGGACATTCTCGAAGAACTGGTGGGCGAGATCACCGACGAGTCGGACCCGAGCGTCGAGGAACTCGACGAGGAGCGCACCATTGAAGGTGGTCTCGAACTTTCGGGACGCCTCAACATCGACGACGCCAACGAAGAGTTCGGACTCGCGCTCGAAAAGGACGGTTGGGACACGGTGGGTGGCCTCGTACTCGACCTCGCGGGGGGCGTGCCGAGCGTGGGCGAGGTCTTCGCGACGCGCCACTACCGCCTGACGGTCGTGCGCATGGACGGACGGCGTATCGAGAGTGTGCTGGTGGAGTCGCGCGACGACGACGAGGACGACGAATCGTGACGCGCTCGGGTCTCGTCGCGATTCTCGGTCGACCCAACGTGGGTAAGTCCACGTTGTTGAATCAGATTATTGGGACCAAGATCTCCATTACCGCCGCGACCCCGCACACCACGCGCCACGCGATCCGCGGCGTGGTGACCGACAACGACGTGCAGGTCATCTTCATTGACACCCCGGGTCTGCACCGGCCGAAGACCTCCCTCGGGGGACGCCTCAATGAAACGGCACGCGCGGCCAGTGACGGCGTTGACGTGGTCATCGCCATGGTCGACGCGTCGGCCGCCATCGGCCCCGGGGACCGCCTGGCCATTTCGACCATGCTCCAACACGCCAAGGGCGACCACGGCGCGCGCGCGATGGTGGTCGTCAACAAAATGGATCGCGTGGCGCGCGAGAAGGTTGCCCAACAGCTCCTCGCGGTGAGTGACGCCGTGCGTGACGTCGCGGCGACGATGAACCGTCCCGAGCTCGTCGAAAAGGTGGAGTACTTCCCAACGTCGGCGCGCACCGGGGAGGGCGCCGCCGCGCTGCTGAAATATCTGCAGGACCTGATGCCCGAGGGCCCCTACCTCTTTCCCGAGGACGAGATCTCCGACGTGCCCGAGGCGACGTGGATTGCCGAACTGGTGCGCGAACAGCTCGTGCGAAAGACCAA
>JANWIR010000074.1 GCA_025449805.1 Acidimicrobiales bacterium
ACGCCTCGACGTCTTTATCAAAGAGCGCGTCAGTGACCCACTGGGTATGACCGACACACGCTGGTGGTGCACCCCTGAGAATGAGGATCGTCTGGCGATGCTCTACGCCCTTGGGCCCGACGGGATCTACCCCCTGAGTGATCTGGCGAGTGCCGCGCGTCGCGAGCGGCCGATCTTCGACGGGGGCGGTGGGCTGCTCTCAACGGCGCACGACTATCACCGATTTACCGCCATGCTGCTCGGCGGCGGTGCGCTCGAGGGAGTTCGAATTCTCAGCTCCAAGACGTTGGATCTGATGACGCGCAATCACCTCCCCGACAACGTTGACCTCGAGCACTTCGCCACCGGTGCCTTCGCCGAAACCGACATGGCCGGGGTCGGCTTTGGCTTGGGCTTTTCCGTCGTCATCGATCAAGCGGCCAATAAGAGTCTCTTTTCCGAAGGAACCTTCGCCTGGGGTGGCGCCGCGTCGACGGTCTTTTGGGTTGATCCGGTCGAGGACCTCGCGGTGTGCTTCTACACCCAGCTGCTACCGAGCAGCACGTTTCCCCTGCGACGCCAACTGCAGCGTCTGGTGTACTCGGCCCTCGTGGACTAGAAGAATTTGCTCGAAAATGCGCCAAGCGAACACTTGTTCGTAGTACGGTGAGTTTTGGGTGGAGGCCCGTGTGACAGCCGTTCCCTAGGGTGCGCGCCGTGACCAAAAAGAAGGAGAACACCATGGCAACCGACGACCGCGCGAAGGCGCTTGACGCCGCCCTCGGCCAGATCGAAAAGCAGTTCGGTAAGGGCTCGATTATGCGTATGGGTGAAAACCTGCACATGAACATCGAGTCCATCCCGACCGGGGCCCTCGCCCTGGACCTCGCCTTGGGCATTGGTGGTCTCCCGCGCGGGCGCGTGGTTGAGATCTACGGCCCCGAGTCGTCCGGTAAGTCGACGCTCGCGATGCACGTCGTCGCCGAAGCGCAGCGCAACGGTGGGGTGTGCGCCTACATCGACGCGGAGCACGCGATGGACCCGGTCTACGCCCGCGCGATTGGTGTCAACGTCGACGATCTACTGATCTCCCAACCCGACACCGGCGAACAGGCCCTCGAGATTGCCGACATGCTGATCCGCTCCGGCGCGCTCGACGTACTCATCATTGACTCGGTCGCGGCGTTGACGCCCCGGGCCGAAATTGAAGGCGACATGGGCGACAGCCACGTCGGGCTCCAGGCACGACTCATGAGTCAGGCGCTGCGCAAACTGACCGGTGGCCTTTCGAAGTCCAACACCGTGGCGGTCTTCATTAACCAACTTCGCGAGAAGATTGGCGTGATCTACGGTTCACCCGAAGTGACGCCCGGTGGTCGCGCGCTGAAGTTCTACTCATCGGTGCGTCTCGACATTCGTCGCATCGAGTCAATCAAGGACGGCACGGAGGTGGTGGGGAACCGCACGCGCGTCAAGGTCGTGAAGAACAAGTGCGCCGCGCCCTTCAAGCAGGCCGAGTTCGACATCATGTACGGCCAAGGCATCAGCCGCGAGGGTTCGGTGCTCGACGTCGCGGTGGAACTGGGTCTCGTGAAAAAGGCCGGCGCGTGGTTCACCTACGAGGGTGAGCAGATGGGGCAGGGCCGCGAGAACGTCAAGACGTTTCTCCGTGAGAACCCCCAGACCATGGCCGAGATCGACGGCCGCGTGCGGGCGCACTTGGCCAACGAGATTGCGCCCGACGTCGTCGGTGGCGTGGACGGTCTCGACGTGGACGCACCACTGAGTCTCGACTAGTCCTCGACGCATACAACGCCGGGTGGTGGCGTTCGCACGACGCGAGCGTCGTCACCCGTGCGCTGTAGCGTGGCGCCGGTGACGTGGCGATCAATCTTCCGGCGAGAACTCGGCAAACTCGTGCGTCGCGCACGGCGCTACCTCAATGACGTCGCCACCGTGGGGCCGTCGGACGACTACGCCCGCGAATTCTTCTACTTCGGATCGGGTGCCGCGCTACTCGCGCCCCAGGGCGTTATTTACAACGAGCGCTACCTCTCCATTGGCGACGGCACCCTCATTGGTCCGAACGTCTGTCTCAGCGCCGGGATCTCGCCGAGCCAGGAGATGCTGAGCGCACCGGTGGTCGCTATTGGAAAGCGTTGCGTGATTGGACGGGGCTCGCATTTCGTGGGCCATTGGTCGATTGAGCTGGGTGACGAGATTCAAACCGGTCCCTACGTCTACGTCACCGATCAAAACCATACGTACGACGACCCCGACGCGGCCATTGGTTGGCAGCCCCCTCGCGAGGCGGCGGTCAAGATCGGTTCGGGTTCGTGGCTGGGTGCCAACGTAGTGATTTTGCCCGGCACCGAACTCGGCCGCAACACCGTCGTCGCGGCCGGCGCCGTCGTGCGCGGGCACTTCCCCGACCACGTGGTGCTCGGCGGTGTGCCGGCCCGCGTGTTGCGCCACTACCGTCCGGGCGAGGGTTGGCACGACGGAGCGCCCGCGTGAGCGGACCGAGATTCGGGCTCGATCTCACGCCGCTGCGCGCGTCGGCGCCCTATCGGCGCCTCTACGTCGCGGGATTCTTTTCGGCCCTGGGTGGTCAGGCGACCTACGTCACCGTCGCCTATCAACTCAAAGTATTGACGGGCTCGACGCTGGCGGTGGGGCTACTCGGTCTGGTCGACGTGGCGCCCCTTTTGATCTTCGGGCTCTACGGCGGCGTGCTCGCGGACCGCTTCGACCGTCGAAAACTCATCGTGGCGATGGAGTTGGTCTTGCTGCTGACGACGGCGACGCTGGCGATCAACAGCGCGCAGTCGCATCCGGCGAGTTGGCTGCTCTACGTCAACGATATGTTCATCGTGGCGGCGGGCAGTTTGCAGACGCCCAGTCTTACCGCACTCAACCAACGCCTGGTCGCGCACGACCTCCAACGCGCGGCCTCCGCACTCGCGAACGTCCGCATGACGACGGCGTCGATCATTGGCCCGGCCCTCGGTGGTTTAGCGGTCGTGGCTTTTGGTCCTCTGTGGGTCTTCGTCGCGACGACCTTGGCGTACGTCTTTTCACTGTCGCTCCTCTTCTCCCTCGATCCAGTGGCGCGTGAGGAGTCCGCGTCGCGTTCGCAACTCCACTCGTTGCTCGAGGGGTTGCGCTACGCGAAGTCGCGTTCGGACGTCGTGGGCACCTACGTGGTCGACCTCATCGCGATGACGTTGGCCTACCCCGTTTTGATGATGCCCTTCGTCGCGGCGCGCTTTCACGAGAGCTACGCGCTGTCACTGCTCTACTGCGGTCTGCCGCTCGGGGCGCTCCTCGCCTCGTTGACCTCGGCGTGGACGCGAAGGGTGCGACACTACGGGCGGATGATCGTGTTCGCGGCGACGGGGTGGGGAATCGGTGTCGCGATTTTCGGCTACTCGACGTCGTTGGTGGTGGTCGTACTCGGACTCGTCATCGCGGGGGGCGCTGACGCCATCAGTGGGATATTTCGCCAGTCGATGTGGAACGAATCGATTACGACCGACGTCCGGGGTCGCATGGGCGGTATTGAGATGATCTCCTACGCACTCGGGCCGACGGTCGGTCAGTTCCGCGCCGGGGCCATGGCGGCCTGGACGACGATTCGCTTCTCCTTGACCGTGGGCGGGTTGGCCTGCTCAGGATCCATCGTTGCCCTGGCGGCGGCCCTACCCTCCCTCTGGCGATTCGACGCGTCGAGCGATCCCCACGTCGCCGAGGTGCGCGCGCAGCGCGCGCGCGAGTCGTAGTCGAGGCGCTCTACGCTCTTGGCCATGAGTGCCGCCTACCTCGTTACCGTGAGTGGCCCCGACCGGATTGGCGTGGGGGCCGAACTCTTCAGTGCGCTCCACGCCCTCGAACACGCGGACGTTCGCGTGAACGACGTCGCCCAGATCACGATCCGTGGCTCACTCGTACTCTGCGCGGAGGTCTCCGCCGAGCGCCCCTTGAGCATCGATGACGTGTACGACGCCCTGCGCGCCCGCGCGATCGAGGGTGAGGGCATCAGCGTGAAGGTGGAGTCGGTCACGACGGGCGAGGTCGTCGACGGTCGCCGCTTGCTCGTCACCCTGCTCGCGCCGTCGATCAGTGCGCACCAACTCGAGAGCGTCTTTCAGGGCATCGCCGCCAGTGAGTCAACGTGCGAGCGCATCGTGCACTTGGCGGCCTACCCGGTGGACTGCTACGAACTTATCGTGCGCGGCCCCGACCACGCAACCCTGCGCGAAGTGTTGACGGTGGCCGCGAAGGCGAACGGTTTCGACCTGGCGGTACAGCGCGCGGGACTCCATCGTCGCGCTAAGCACCTCGTCGTCATGGACGCGGACTCGACGCTGCTTCAGGACGAGGTGATTGACCTCTTGGCCGACGAGTGCGGGTGCGCCGACGAGGTCTCCGCCATTACCACGGCCGCGATGAACGGCGAGATTGACTTTGCGGAATCGCTGCGTCGACGCGTGTCCCTACTGGCGGGACTGCCCGAGAGCGTTCTCGACGACGTGCGCGCGAAATTGCGCCTGACGCCGGGCGCGCGCACGTTGCTGCGCACGCTCGACCGATTGGGCTACGTGGCGGCGGTGGTCTCGGGCGGCTTTGTCGAAGTACTCGAACCGTTACTGCGCGAGTTGCAGGTGGGCTACCTCGAGGCCAATCGGCTCGAAATCAAGAATGGTTTCTTGACCGGTCACCTGGCGGCGCCGGTCGTCGACCGCGCGGCCAAGGCGCGCGCCCTCGAGCGCTTCGCGGCCGAGGTCGGGGTACCGCTCGAACAGACCGTGGCCGTGGGCGACGGGGCTAACGACATCGACATGCTGTCGGTCGCGGGCCTGGGCATCGCCTTTAACGCGAAGCCGGTCGTCCAAGAGCACGCCGACGCGGCGCTGTCGGTGCCCTACCTCGACGCCGTGTTGTACTTCCTGGGGATTTCGCGCGAGGAAATTGACACCCCGTAAGTCGTTCACTTCGGGCCTTTACTAAGTAGTAAGGTCGGCCGATGAGCACGGAGGGGGAGCGGTGAAGGTAGTTATCGACGCGGATCTTTGCCAGGGCCAGGGGCGTTGTTTTTCCATCGCGCCCAACGTCTTTGGTTTCGACGATCTCGGCAACGGCGTGGTGCTGGGTGACGGCACGCTGACCAGCGAGACCCTCAAACTCGCGCAGCTCGCGATGGCGAACTGCCCCGAGCACGCCATCACCATCGAGGACGCCGAATGAGCGAGAAGCCGCCGGTACTCGACTTCGCCACCGACTGGGATCACACCGATCCGCAGTGGGTGAGTGACCCCTACCCCATCTGGGAAGACCTGCGTGGGCGTTGCCCCGTCGCGCACACCGATCGCTTCGGCGGCGCCTGGTTCCCCGCGACCCACGCGGGCGTGACCGCGGTCGCGAAGGACACCGACCACTTCACCAGTCGTAGCGTCGTGGTCGGTAACGGGCGTCCGGGTGACGAAGACCTCCCCGCGCCGATCGGCCTTGCGCCGCCCATTACCTCCGATCCACCCTTTCACGCCATCGCGCGTCGTTTGATCCTGCCGGCGTTTTCGCCGGGCGTGGTGAACGCGCTCGAACCGCAGATTCGCGCCCTCTGCGTGGACCTGCTGGACCGCTTCGGCGACGCGGACGTGATCAACGCCGGACTCGGTTACGCGAACTACATTCCGCCATCGGTCATTCGCGAAATGCTGGGTTTCCCCGAAGCGGACACGGAGAAGTTTCTCGAGTTCGTGCACGTGATCTTGGAGAACGTTGACAAGCCCGAGGAAGAGCGACTCGAGGAGTTCTTGCCGATTAACGAGTACTTCCTCGCCCAAATTGAGGACCACGTGGCCAACCCTCGCGACGACCTCACGTCGTACCTGTTAAACGTCGAGCTCGAGGGCGAGAAGCTCTCCCACGAACTCATCGGCGGGGTCATGATTTTGATTCTGGTCGCCGGTATCGACACCACGTGGTCGGCCATCGGTGCGTCGTTGTGGCACCTGGCGCAACATCCCGAGGACTTGGCGCGACTGGTCAATGAACCAGACCTCATGCCGGTAGCAATCGAGGAGTTTCTGCGCTTCTACGCCCCGGTGACGATGGCGCGCTTGGTGAAAGAGGACATGGAGTACCTGGGCTGTCCGATGAAGCAAGACGACTGGGTCCTACTCGGCTTTCCGGCCGCCAATCGCGACCCGGTGGTCTTTGCGGACGCGGACCGCTTCATCATCGACCGCGCCGAGAATCGCCACGTGGCCTTTGGTCTCGGGATTCACCGCTGCGCCGGATCGAACTTGGCGCGCCTCGAAATGCGCGTCGCTATCGAGGAGTTCATTAAGCGCTATCCCCGCTTCGAACTGGCCGACCCCGCACAGGTCACCTGGGCGCAGGGCCAGGTCCGTGGTCCGCGAAGTCTGACCATCCGAGTGCGCTGAGTCGCAATGGGTAAAGAGCCCGTTGTTGACTTCGCCACCGACTGGGATCACACCGATCCGCAGTGGGTGAACGACCCCTACCCAATCTGGGATGACCTGCGCGAGCGTTGTCCGGTCGCGCACACGGAGCGTTACGGCGGGGGCTGGTTTCCCACGACCCACGAGATGGTCTCGGAGATCGCGAACGACACGGAGCACTTCACGAGTCGCCAAGTCGTCATCGTTCACAACAAGAATCCCGAGTTGATGCCGCCAGCCCCGATTGGCGGCGCGCCACCCATTACCTCCGATCCGCCCTTTCACGCCATCGCGCGTCGACTCATCCTGCCCGCCTTCGCGCCGGGACCGGTTCGCGCGTTGGAGGGTCAGGTGCGCGCGCTGTGCGCGAAGCACCTCGACGCGCTGGCGGGTGCGACGAGCTTTGACGCGGGCGCGCGCTTCGCGCGCTACATCTCGCCGGGGGTCATCTCGCGCATGCTGGGCTTTCCCGAGGAGGACGAGGATCAGTTTCGCGATTTCGTGCACCTCGTGCTCGACCTGATTGATCTACCCACGGAAGAACGGATCCCGCTCTTCGCGCCGATGACCGACTACTTCGATCAGCAGATTGCCGACCACGTGGCGCACCCGCGCGACGACTTCACGAGTTATCTCCTCAACGTTGAGATCAATGGTCAAAAACTCACGCCCGAGCACGTGCGCGGCACGATGGTCCTCACGCTCGTGGCGGGCATCGACACGACGTGGTCGGCCATCGGTTCGGCGATTTGGCACTTGGCCCAACACCCCGAGGACTTGGCGCGTTTGGTGAACGAGCCCGACCTCATGCCGATCGCGGTCGAAGAGTTCTTGCGCTTCTACGCGCCGGTGACGATGGCGCGACTCGTCAAAGAGGACATGACGTTTCACGGTCACGACTTGCGCGCCAACGACTGGATCTTGCTGGGCTTTCCGGCGGCCAACCGCGATCCGTCGGTTTTCGAGCACGCTGATCGTTTCATTATCGATCGCGCCGTCAATCGACACGCGGCCTTCGGACTCGGCATTCACCGTTGCGCGGGTTCGAATCTCGCGCGGATGGAGCTGCGCGTCGCGATTGAGGAGTTCATCGCGCGATTCCCGCGCTTCACCCTCGACGAACGTGAACCGGTGACCTGGGCCCCGGGGCAGGTTCGCGGGCCGCGGGCGATTCCCCTGCGCGTGCGCTAGAGACCGAGGTTCGTCGGGCCCTGCGCGAGTAGTCGCGACATCCACGCCTCAATCTCGTCGATCTCGCGCGGTAGGGCTCCCGAGAGGTTGCGCGCGCCGTCGGCGGTGACCAAGATGTCGTCCTCGATGCGCACGCCAATTCCGCGGTACTCCTCGGGCACGGTCAGGTCGTTGGGCTGAAAGTAGAGACCCGGCTCGACCGTGAGGACGTACCCTTCGGCGAGCTCACCCAGGTAGACCTCGTCGCGCGCGTTCGCGCAGTCGTGCACGTCAATGCCCAGCATGTGACTCGTGCCGTGCAGGGTGTAGCGGTGCTGGAGACGGCGGTCCTTACGCACGGCGACCTCGGGGTCTTCGCGCAAAATGCCCCACTCGTGCAGTCCGCGCGCGATCACCAACATGGCCGCCTCGTGCGCGGCCATGAAGGGCACACCCGGCTTCACCGCCGCGATGCCGGCGTTTTGTGCGTCGAGCACCAGTTGGTAGATCTTGCGTTGAATGGGCGAGAACGTCCCACGCACCGGCAGGGTGCGCGTGACGTCGGCGGTGTAGAGGTGGTGGCACTCGACGCCCGCGTCAAGCAGCAGCAGGTCGTTGGCCCCGACGGGCCCGTCGTTGCGGGTCCAGTGCAAGGTGGTGGCGTGCGAACCACTGGCGGCAATGGTGTCGTAGCCGACGTCGTTACCTTCGACGCGCGCGCGCAGGTGAAAGACGCCCTCGATGACGCGCTCGCCTCGGGCGACGGCGACGGGCAGGGCTCGCACGACGTCCTCGAATCCCTTGATCGTGTAGTCCACCGCGACCTGGAGTTGGGCCACTTCGAAATCGTCCTTGACGAGGCGCAGTTGGCTCAGGGCGACGTCGAGGGCGTGATCTTCCTCATTCACCTTGACCAGGGCGTCGACGTGCGCGTCAACGCCACGCAGCGTGCGCACGTCCGACGGCGCGAGTTCGGCGAGGTCGGCCTCGAGGTCCTCGAGCGCGGCGGTCGCGATTTGGTAGTAGCGAGCGGCCTCCGCGACGCCGCGCCGCGCCCCCACCCACAGCTCGCCGTAGCGCGCGTCGGTGAAGAACTCGTGGGTGGTGTGATCGCGCCGGCGTGGCACGTAGAGGACCGCGGTCGGCTCCTCGGCGCCGGGGCGCAGGACGAGCACCGCGTCCGGCTCTTCGCAGCCGGTCAGGTAGAAGAAGTCCGAGCCGGGACGAAAACGGTAGTCCGTGTCGTTGGCGCGAACCTTCGGGTTGCCGGTCGGGATGACGAGCGTCGTGTTGGCGAACAAGTCGCCGAGACGTTGACGGCGCTGCGCGCAGAACGTGGCCATCGGGTGGACCGCGGGGTCGTCGGGGTGCGGCGCCCAGTCGCGGGTCATGTTCTCGAAGACGACGCGCGGCACGGGCGGGCGGTGCGTGCCAATCCAGACCCAGTTCTCGGAGAGGGGATTCTCGGCGGAAACGTCAGGTTCGAGGGTGTCGTGGTTGTCGTTCACGTTCGCAACTTACACCGCGTTCGCGTGCGTATGCTCGGCGAATGGAGATGACGCTCACGCGCGACGGCGACGTCGCCATTCTCACCTGGCACGACGGTGAAAATCGCATCAACCTCGATTCGCTCGCGCGATTCAACGAAGTGCTCGACGAACTCTCGACGATTGAGGGCCCTCTCGCGCTCGTCGTGACGGGGACGGGCAAGTTCTTCTCCAATGGGCTCGACTTGGAGCGCTTCGGCGCGAATCCGACCGAGTTCGCTTCGACGGTCGACGAGCTCGAACGCACGGTGGGGCGACTCTTGGTCTTTCCGCGTTACACGGTGGCCGCCATAAACGGACACGCCTTCGCGGGCGGGGCGTTGCTGAGCTGTGGCTTCGACACGCGCGTGATGCGCGAGGACCGTGGGTACTGGTGCATGAACGAAGCCGCGATTGGCTTAGCGCTCGACGAGAAACTCTTCGTGATTATTGAACATCGTCTGCCCCGCGCGACGGCGATCGAAGCGGCGATAACCGCGCGGCGTTACAGCGCTCCCGAGGCGAAGGACCACGGCATCGTCGAACACGTCGTGGCCGGCGACGAAGTGCTGACGTGCTCGGTCGAGATTGCCCAGCGCTACGCCACCTTGAGCGTTGAGGCCCTGGGCAAGCACAAGCACCTCGCCCACGGCGCGACCGCGGCGCACTTGGGCTTTCGCCGCTAAGACTGTTTGTTCGTGGTGCGTCCGACGAGGCGCCAGGTGGACGGCAGCACGACGCCCGCGAGGCCGGCCTTGATTAGTTCACCCCCGATGAACGGCGTAAAGCCGTCCGCGATGGCCGTCGACGTTGAGAGGTGCACGGCGTGCTGGAGCCACGCCACGCCCACCACGAAGATAAGCGCGTCACCGAGGGCCATGGCCACCAACGCGCGCGTCACGGTGCGGTCGGCCCCGCGGGCCGCGAACCATCCGAGCACGGGGCCGGCGATCACGAAGCCCACGAGGTACCCGAAGGTCGCCTGGGGGTAGCCACTGGCGTGCCCCGCGAACCACGGCACGCCCGCGACGCCGGCGAGCACGTACAACGAGAGCGACAATCCCGCGCGGCGCCAGCCGAGCGCCGAGCCCGCCAACATGACGCCCAGCGTTTGACCGGTGATCGGCACGGGCGTGAAGCCGAGGTGGATGGAGACCTGCGCGAGGAGGCCCACCATGACCGCCGCGCCAACGACGAGCGTGGTCTCAACCACCCACGTGCTCGGTACGAGATCGGCGAGGACGCGTCGTCGGGCGGGAAGGGCAATCGTGGACATCAGGCTCCTTAGCTTCGACTCGATACTGTACGCGAGGCGACGACTAGATCCAGTCCTGGTCCCGAGCAATCTGCTCGACGTCGCCGATGCGTAAGCCGTTGCGGTGTTGCAACGTGCGAATGAGTCCGCCGGCTTCGTAGAGCGACTCGTGGGTGCCGGTGTCGAGCCAGGTCGTCGCGCGCGAAAGCACCTCAACGTGCAGTTCACCGCGCTCGAGGTAGGCGTTATTGAGTGCGGTGATCTCGAGTTCGCCGCGCGCACTCGGCGTGAGGGCGCGCGCGAAACTCGACGCCCGTTCGTCGTAGAAGTAGATACCGGGTACCGCGTAGGAACTCTTGGGGTGCGCGGGCTTCTCCTCAATCGAGCGCACGCGTCCGTCCTCGTCGAAGTCGACCACGCCGTACGCGGACGGGTCACTGACTTGGTAGGCGAAAATCAACGCGCCGTCGACGTCGACGTTTTGGCGAAGGTGCGTACCGAGGCCGGGGCCGTAGAAGAGATTGTCGCCGAGGATGAGCGCGCACTTGTCGCCGTTGAGGAATGACTCGCCCAACAAGAGCGCCTCGGCCAGTCCGTTGGGCTGGTCCTGAATGACGTAGTGCAGTTCGAGACCGAGTTGTGAGCCGTCACCGAGGAGCCGCTGGAAGGCGGCTTGGTCGTGCGGGGTCGTGATGAGCAGGATTTCGCGCAGACCACAGAGCATCAAGGTGCTCAATGGGTAGTAGATCATCGGCTTGTCGTACACCGGAAGCAACTGCTTCGAAACCGCGCGCGTTATGGGGTGAAGGCGCGTGCCGCTACCGCCCGCCAGAATGATTCCCTTCACTCCATTAGTATAAGAGCCTGAAATCCCCCTACTTTTGGCGAGGTTAGCTATGCGCGTAGTGATTACTGGGGCGGCGGGATTCATCGGTTCGCGCTTCGCCGAACTGCTCCTCGACGACGCGGAACGATTGGGCTACGACGAACTGGTCGTGCTCGACGCGCTGACCTACTCCGGTCGCCGGGAAAACCTCGAGACGTTCCTCGCCGATCCGCGTACGCGCTTCGTCCAGGGTTCTATCACCGACGCAACGACCACCGACGAGGTGCTCGCCGGCGCGCACGCGGTGGTACACCTGGCCGCTGAGAGCCACGTCGATCGCTCCATTACGGGCGCGCGCACGTTCTTTGAGACGAACGTGTTGGGTACCCAACAGTTGCTCGAGAGCGCGCGGCGCGGTGGCGTCGAGCGATTCGTGCACGTCTCCACTGACGAGGTTTACGGCTCCATCGACGAAGGGTCCTGGCGCGAAGACCACCTGCTCGAGGCGAACTCGCCGTACTCGGCGTCGAAGGCCGGATCGGACCTCGCGGCGCTGGCCTACGCGTCCACGTACGGACTGCACGTGTCGGTGACGCGCTGTTCGAACAACTACGGCCCACGCCAGTTCCCCGAGAAGGTCATCCCACTGTTCGTCACGAACCTCTTCGACGGCGCCAAGGTGCCGCTCTACGGCGACGGCGAAAACGTGCGTGACTGGTTGCACGTCGACGACCACGCCCGCGGCCTGCTCGCCGTGCTCGAAGCGGGACGAGCGGGCGAGATCTACAACATCGGCGGGGGCACGGAACTGACCAATCGTG
>JANWIR010000075.1 GCA_025449805.1 Acidimicrobiales bacterium
AGCTTTCCCTTCTTCGGCGCGAATGCCAATGCGGCAACGAGCGGTCCTTTAACCGCTCATCCAGTAGAGGCATTCGCCAACCAAAGCGGGCTCACCTCGTCTGGCGACATTCCCGACACAACGAAATATTCACCACATTCGTTTCCTCAGGGGGGATTCGTCATTTCACTCCCTGATGGCTGGAGTTCGAAGTCATCAACGTCGAGTGTTCTCTTCACCAGCACCGTCAACTCGGTGAGCATCTCTTGGACTTCCACTTCGTCGAATCAATCAGTGATGGCAATTGCTACGCGCGACATCGCGACATTAAAAAAATCGGTGGTCCCCTTTCGCCTGACCTCAGTTCAGTCCGTCATGCTCCATGCTGGTCCCGCAGTTCGTGAGAACTACCAGACCAAGAGTGCCGCGAACCCCGTGACGGGCAGGCGCTACCCACTCGTCGTTGAGCGCTTCGTCTTCGTGCACAACCGTCACGTACTTTTCGTAAGTCTGTCCTCACCGGTCGGCGCGGACAACGTTGACCCCTGGCGCATTATTTCCCAGAGCATCCGGTTTACGAAGTAATGATGATCGCAACTGATACCCCGTCGAATGAAGCTCTGAACCAACCAACCGACGCCGTCCTCGAAGCCCACGAGCTCTACCGGTTCTTTCACACCAGTACCGAAGAGACCATGGCGCTACGCGGCGTCTCACTCACGATTAACCGTGGCGAATTTGTCGCCATTGTTGGTCCCTCGGGCTGTGGGAAGTCAACGTTGCTGCACTGTCTCTGTGGCATTGACGTTCCCGACGGCGGTTACGTCGCCGTTGAGGGCATTCGACTTTCGCGGCGAACCGAAATCGAACGCGGAAAACTCCGCGCGCAACTCATTGGGGTGCTCTTGCAGTCGGGGAATCTCTTCGATCACCTCGACGTCGCCGACAATATTCGTGCCGTGCAGGCACTCGGGTCTTCGCGCGCGCCCCTTAGCCCGGAACAGTTATTGGCGTCGGTCGGGATCGCCGACCGACTTCACGCACGACCGTCGACGCTGTCGGGCGGTGAGGCGGCCCGCGCCTCACTCGCCGTCTCGCTGGCCAACGATCCCCCGATTCTGCTGGCCGATGAACCGACCGGCGAGGTTGACGAAGCTACCGAGCGCGTACTGATCGATCTGTTGACCGAACGCACCACGTCGGGCAAGGCGGTGGTCGTAGTGACGCACAGCGATCGTGTCGCGAGCGCGGCCCATCGCGTCATCCGCATCGCCGATGGGAAGGTCGTCGATGCCTGATCACACCGCCAACCAATCGCGACACGACGCACCGTTAGTGCGTGGGCGTGACGCCTCGAAAGATCTCGGTGTCGGTGCGGCGCTGCGAACCGTCGTCGAACCGGCCAACTTCGATATTTTCCCGGGTGAGCGAATCAGCCTGACCGGTCAGTCCGGCAGTGGAAAGTCAACGTTGCTGCACCTAATTTCGGGACTGTCGACGCCGACATCGGGCGTGGTGGAGTGGCCACAATTTGGTTCCATCGACGCACTTCGTCCCACCTTTATTGGAATCGCCTTCCAGGGCCCCAGCTTGTTGGCCCCGCTCTCCGTAGTGGAGAACGTGGCGCTGCCGTTGCTGTTGCTCGGTGAGTCCGAGAGACACGCACGTAGTGCGGCGCTCGTGATGCTCGATCGCTTCGAACTGAGTGAACTATCGGACAAACTCCCCGAAGAGATCTCGGGTGGTCAGTCACAACGGGTCGGCGTCGCCCGCTCCCTCATGGGTGAACCTCGCCTCTTAGTCGCCGATGAGCCGACCGGTCAATGCGATCAAGTGACCGCGTTTCGCGTGTTGGACATCATGGACGAACTAACGAAAGAGCGCGGCTGCGCGCTCATCATTGCGGCCCACGATCCGAAAATCGCCAGCCGGATGGACGTTCACTGGACGATTGAAGCAGGACGACTAGCGAGGAACTCGGCATGATGCTCGAAGCAAGGTGGCTTAGCGGACTTGTTCGACGTCGTCGTGGGCGACTGGTCAGCATCACGGTCGGCGTTGCCCTCACTGTTGGGTTCCTCGCCGCTCTCGGTTCTTTCTTTAGTGCGGCTAGTTCGAACATGACGCACCAAGCAATTCGTAGCGCCCCCGTTGACTGGCAGGTCCAACTCGCTCCGGGCCTCTCGGCCTCGGCGGGTCTTAACGTCGTGGCGTCAGAGCCCGGCGTCGCCAAGGCGCTCGCGGTGAACTACGGCAACGTGAGTAGCTTCTCGTGTAACTGTGGCGGCACGTTGCAGACGACGGGTGCCGGCAAGGCACTCGGGATACCGACGTCCTACGCCACCGTGTTTCCCAAGGAGTTCCGCTACCTCATCGGCGCACATCGCGGCGTCCTGCTCGCCCAGCAAACCACGTCGAACCTTCACGCCGCGGTGGGATCGCGCATCCAAATTGGACTACCCGGCGGCAGTCACGTCGAGCTGCGCGTTGACGGCATCATCGACCTGCCGGCCGCGAACTCACTCTTCCAAGCGGTCGGTCAGCCCAGCGCCTTAGCTCCCCAGGCACCACCTGACAACGTCGTGGTTCTACCGGCCAGTCTCTGGTACTCGATCTATCAACACGTCAACGCGGCGAACGCGTCCATCACGCAGATTCACGTACGACTCGCGAACGTCTTGCCGTCAGATCCGTCCGCCGCATTCAGTGACGCCCTCGCCCGAGCCCATCACCTGGAAGCGCGCATGACGGGTCAAGCCCTCGTGGGCAACAACGTCGCCGCACTCTTGGACGCCGCGCGCAACGACGCGCTCTACGCCAATCTCCTCTTCTTGTTCCTCGGCGTACCGGGCGTGGTGCTCGCGATATTGCTGACCGGCGTACTCGGGGCGAGCGGTGGCGACCGACGAAGGAAAGAGCAAGCGCTCCTTCGCCTTCGCGGCGCGTCGGCGCGTCGGGTTGTCGGCTTGGGCGCTCTGGAAGGACTCACGGTTGGTGTGGTGGGTTCAATCTTGGGCGTCGTACTGGCCCTGGGCGTTGGGAAGTTGAGCTTTCGCGCCGCGCACCTCAAGGCAACGGGACTACTGACCAGCGGCTGGACCGTCAGTGCCTTCGTGACCGGACTGTTGGTTGCGGTGATCTGCTTGGCCCTCCCGGTACTGCGTGATAGCCGTACCCTCACGATCGCCGAGGGTCGCGTTGCGCTGGGCGCGCCACGGCGACCACTGTGGGCTCGTCTCTACTTGGACTTCGTCGCGTTAGGGCTCGCCGCGATCGTCTTCATTCGCTCGGCCAGTAACGGCTATCAGGTGGTCGTTGCCCCCGAAGGCGTCGCCACCTCGGCGGTCGACACCACCGTGTTCTTGGCGCCACTGCTCTTGTGGATTGGCGCCGCGCTACTGTCGTGGCGGATGGCTTCAGCCGTCTTGTCGCGCGGCGGAGGGGTCCTCGGCGCGTTACTGCGACCGGCGGCCGGACCACTGACCAGCGTCGCCGTCGCGTCCATGCGACGCCAACGAACGCTGCTCTCCCGGGGCCTCGTGATCTTGATGATTACCAGTTCCTTCGCGGTCTCAACGGCCGTCTTTAACGCGACGTACTCAGCCCAGTCCCGCGTAGACGCGGGATTGACCAACGGCGCCGACGTCGCGGTGACCGCGCCGGGCACCACGGGACTGCCATCAAATCTCGCGAACGTAGTTCAAGCCGTACCGGGCGTCGCGTCACTCAGTCCCATGATCCATCGCTACGCGTACGTGGGCGCCGATTTACAAGACCTCTACGGGATTAACCCTCGCACGATTCGTAACTCGGTGCACATGGTGGACTCGGTCTTTACCGGCATTACGGCGCCCCAGGCGCTTAAGGCTCTCGCGTCACGTCCCGACGCCATCTTGGTCTCCCAAGAGACGGCGACGACGTACCTGTTGACGCCGGGCACCATGATTCGCCTGCGTCTGCAGTTTGCGGCCGATCACCGCTATCACACCGTGCCCTTTCACTTTGTGGGCATCGTGCGCGAGTTTCCCACGGCCCCGCACGACTCGTTCTTCATTGCCAACTCGCGCTACGTCGCTCGAGTAACCGGTGACGCGTCGTCGCAGATTCTCCTGATCCACACGAATGGACCGCCGCCACCCGTAGCGGCCGCCATCAGCACGAAGGTGTCGCCACTGTCGGGCATCACCGTGCGCAGTATTGACCAACAGCTCAGCGCAACCCTGACCGGACTTTCCGCGATTGACCTCTCGGGGTTGACGCGACTCGAACTCACGTTGGCCTTCCTGCTCGCGGCCGCCGCCGCCGGGATCGTGCTCGCGCTCGGATTGGTAGAACGTCGTCGTACCTTCGCCATTGCCGTCGCCATTGGGGCCAAGAGTCGCCACCTCGCGTCCTTCGTGTGGAGTGAAGCGGTCTTCATCCTCTCGGGGGGAATCCTGCTCGGAACGGTGACGGGTTGGTTGCTCGCCGAGGTGCTGACGAAACTGCTCACCGGCGTCTTTGACCCGCCGCCCGATCACCTCTCGGTTCCGGTTGGGTATCTGACCGCACTGTTGAGCGTTACGCTGGTGTCCGGCGTCGTCGCGGTCGTGACCTCGTTGCGCGCAACCCGCGAACCTCAGATGGACGTTCTTCGCGATCTTTAAAGTGGTGTCGTCCATTGAAAAGGTGATCACCGTGAGTGTTCTCGTTATTGAAGACTCGCCCCGGATGGCGCAGGTTCTGCAACGTTGCTTAAGCGAAGAGGGCTACGCGGTCGACCTCGCGGCCACTGGGCGCGACGGTATCGGGCGGGCCACCGATCGACTCTGGGAAGCCATCGTGCTCGACGTGGGCCTCCCCGACCTCGATGGCTTCGAGGTCTGTCGCCAAATCCGGGCCAGTGGCCAGTGGGCGCCAATTCTGATGCTGACCGCGCGCGACGGCGTCACCGAACGAGTGTCGGGCCTCGACGCGGGCGCGGACGACTACATGGCCAAGCCCTTCGCCATCGCGGAGTTGGCGGCTCGACTGCGCGCCCTCATTCGACGCGGTCGCGTCGAGCGGCCCTCGATTCTTCACGCCGGCGACGTCACGCTGGACCCGGCGAGTCGAGAGGTGCGACGCGGTGACGTACTCATTGACCTAACGCCCAAGGAGTTTGCGCTCCTAGAGCTTCTCCTTCGCCACCACGGTGAAGTGGTCAGTCGCGCCGCCCTGCGGGACCACGCGTGGGACTGGGCCTACGACGCCGGATCCAACGTCGTGGACGTGCACATCAAGGCGCTACGCGCAAAGATCGATCATCCCTTTGGCACGAAATCCATCACGACGGCGCGAGGCGTCGGCTACCGCTTCGAGAGCGGATCGGTTGACGCGTGAGACGAGGCTCCGTACGCCAGCGCCTGAGCGTCGCCTGCGCGGTCGCCATGGCCGTGCTCTTTACGGTCACCGCGGTCGTGTTTTACACGCAGCTACGTGGTGAACTTCAATCGTCAACCGATAGGTCCCTACGGTTACAGGCCGATTCGCTGATTTCGGGCGTCTTAGCCGGCAACGTCGCCTTTGGCGACTCGACCTCGCCGGGCATCGTGGGCGGACTCCCGTTTGCCCAACTCATCACCCCGTCGGGCCACGTGCTCGAATCGAGCGAGGCGCTCGGCCTGCGACCACTGGTTGCACCAACGGTCCTCGCCACGCTGCACCGCGCGACGTACGTCACAGGAACGATTCACGGGATTACCGGCTCGGTGCGACTGCTCGCGGTGCCCTTTACCAGCGCGGGTCGCCACGTCATCGTGGTAACCGGTCGGGCGCTTTCTCGCCAAGATCAAGTGCTCGCCAGTTTCTTGAAGGTGCTGATGATCGGCGGCGCCTTAGCCGTGGTCTTCGCGGGCGGCGCCGGTTGGCTCTTAGCCGGCGTGGCGCTTCGTCCCGTCGAACAGATGCGGCGTGAGGCGGCATCGATCACCGCGTCGGACCAGGATCGCCGTCTCGCGGTGCCCTCGACGAACGACGAACTCTCACGACTTTCGGTCACGTTGAATGAGATGTTGACCCGCTTGCACCTCGCTTTTCGCCGCGAGCAACGCTTCGTCGACGACGCGAGCCATGAACTGCGGTCGCCGCTCGCGTTGCTGAAGGCCGAACTAGAACTCGGCCTCGCGCGCCCGCGTTCCGCGTCGGAGTTAGAGGGCGTTCTTGAGCGTTCCCTCAGCGCGACCGACGAACTGATAACCCTCGCGCAAGACCTTTTGATCTTGGCGCGCAATGACGCCACTCGACTCCCCCTCGATCGACACGACGCGCGCATCGATCAAACCGTGGCGAGTGTCGTGGCCGGATTGACCCCGCGAGCGAACGACGCCCACGTCGTCTTCGACGTCGTGACCACGGCGGAACTCGCGAACTTCGACGAGGCGAGAATGCGCCAAGCCCTGCACAACGTGCTCGACAACGCGTTATGGCACACCCCCGAAGGTGGGACGATTTACGTCCGGACCGATTACCGTGGCGACTCGTTGCGCATTGTCGTCCGCGATACCGGCACCGGCGTGGAGCCCGAAGTCGTCGATTCCGCCTTTGAGCCCTTCGTCCGTGGCCCCCGCCGCCGAGCCTCCATGGCGCCGGGCGCGGGCCTTGGTCTGAGCATTGTTCGCTCCATCATTGAATCGCACGGCGGCACGGCGTCACTGCGCAACGTCAACGGCGGCGGCGCGGAGGTCACGCTCACGTTGCCCGCCCACTAGGTCCGCTCACCCAAAAACCTGACCGAATCTCCTCCGTACGGCAGTGCGCCTAGCGGCGCGTCGCCAAGTACGCCTGACCGATTTCCTTTAGGCGAGCGTGAATGCCGTCCATCGGATTGATGCCGGGCAACTGATCTTTGCGAATCTTCGCGACCACCGTGTAGTTGGTGTCGACGACGTTGGCGATGGGCGCGAGGGACGTCTGCGCAACGAACTGGTAGGCGTCCCTAGTTGAGAGTCCGGTGAGCTCGCTCACCCAGTGCACCATTTGAACTTGACTAATGCGAAAGGCGTCTTCTAAGGGTTTGGTCGAGCCCGTCGTCATGATCTCGGTATCACTCTCGAGGCGCGGCCACAACACTGGCGCGGCGCCCTTAACGAGATCAATCACCATGACGGTGTCCATCGCGGTTTCGACGGCCACCCCACAGGTCTCGCCCTCGCCCTGTCGCG
>JANWIR010000076.1 GCA_025449805.1 Acidimicrobiales bacterium
ACTTGAATAATGAAGGTTGACGAATCGTCGTTAGCGCCATTCAAGGTCAAAGTGCCCGTCAGTGAAGCAGACGAGGCGACCGTGTAGATCCCCGAGGTGAGCGTAAGTCCACCAAGGTTTGAGGGCTCGGTCGTGGCCGGTGTGCGGCCGGCTGCGTCGTTGTACGCGGTCGTGAGATCCGTTTGCGCCGTCACGGCGGTGGGATTAGCTACGGACGTGGTGCCCGAGGATTCGATCCCCGGTGGGAAACCCGTCACGGACGTACCGGGCGAAAGCCCGATGCCACCGGCGATGACCGATGAGCCAGTGTTCGTAATTGTCGATCCAGCGAGAATCGCGAAGGTGCTGGTCGATCCGAGATTCACGGTTGCGGGCGCGGCCGACGCCGCGGCACTAAAGGCACTGAAGAAAATAGCGGCGCCGAGCAGCGAACTTGCCGAGGCGATCACGGTGAGCGGACGGGCGCGCAGGCGCGTGCCAAAAAAACTTCGGGGATTGGTGGACATAGAACGTCGCTTCCTAAAACCCGAGCGTACTGAATCGCTAGATGCGTTTCGTGGCGAGTTTCAACTGCCTAACCACCTTATCTGTCAAGTGACGCACACGGGCGTCGGGTAGAACAAAGTGCGTGACATGTTTCACGAACGGTGGCGCGACACGCAATCAAAGCTTTGACCAGGTACGCGACGCGTTAGCGCGAACGCTTCAGCACGAGCTTCACGAGCTTTCGCACCAGTGACCTCGGAAGCAATCGCACGCCAATCGTGCCGAGTTTGTTCAGTGACCCGGTAACGACCACCGTGGTGCCGGCGAGCAAGCCCTCGTAGCCCTGCGCCGCGACGGACGCTGCGGAGGGCATCTTGACGTGCGCAACCTTGGTTTCGCCAAGCCCCGCGACACTGTGAAACTCCGATTCGGTAACACCGGGGCACAACGCGGTCACGGTAACGCCCGATCCGCGCAACTCTTCGGCGAGCGCCTCAGAGAATGACAAAACGAAGGCCTTAGTGGCGAAGTACGTCGCCATGTAGGGTCCGGGCTGAAAGGCGGCCGTCGAGGCCACGTTGAGGACGCGGCCGAAGCGACGTTGGACCATTCCCGGAAGATACGCCCTCGTCAGTTCACTCACGCACCGTACGTTGAGATCGATCATTTCGAGTTGACGCTCGGCGTTGGCCTCGACGAAGGGGCCGGTGTCCCCAAAGCCGGCGTTGTTGATCAGCAGGTCAACGTTGGGAACTTGGGCGACCAGGCGGGCCACCGCGTCGCGTTGCGAGAGATCGAGCGCGATAACCGTCGCCCCACCAAGCTCTTCGGCCAAGGCGTGCAGCGCCGCCTCGCGACGCGCAACCAAAACGACCTGGTGGCCGTCGGCACGCAGCAGTCGAGCGAATTCACGGCCAATACCACTCGACGCGCCCGTGATAAGTGCGGTACTCATGACCACCTCCTAGGTAGAACCTAGAGGCTCGCGACGATGTCGGGGCACTGCTCTGGAGGCGGCGTCCGGATTCGAACCGGAGTACGGGGCTTTGCAGGCCCCTGCCTAACCACTCGGCCACGCCGCCAGGAGAGACAATCCTAGTGGCTCCGCCGCCGCGTACCGGTGACGTGGTGTTGGCGGGAGGGATCAAATTCACAGCTTCTTCACGCCATTTCGCCGTGCTCAGCGTGCGCGCCAACTCCTAACCTAGAACCGTGCGGCGTGGTATTTCATCTCTGGTGAGTCTGGTAATCGCGAGTATGACGATGGCCGTACCAGTCGGCGAAGCGAACGCGACGGCACCAATTCGAGTGAGCGCGTCACTACCGGCCTCCCTCTCCGCCTCGCTGCCGCTCGTGCGCCTGCACTTCAGCGCCCCCGTTGACGCCTCGGCGCTGCCGGCGCTGCGCGTCACACCGGCGCTGGCGACCAAGTGGGAGCAGATCGGCCCGCGCGACGTGCAGGCCGTGGCCCTTGGTGCCTTAAGTCCAACCGCGCACTATCGCTTCGCGACGCCGGTAAGTCTCACCTGCGCCACCCGTTGCACCTTCGTGGCGCTACGCCCCCACGTCGCGAGTGTCGCGACGAACGTCGCGTGGGAAGACCAGCTACTCGCGCAGTTGCGCTACCTGCCGCTCACCTTCGTCGCCGCGACCCCGCCGCTGACACCGTCGAGTCAAGTGCCCGGCACGTACTCCTGGTCGTACCCCACCCTCCCGTCCAGCCTCTTCGCCCAGTGGCAGGTGGGTGTCGACAACGTGGTACTTCGTGGCGCCCTCATGGCCTTTCAAAACGCGCAAAATCTCCCCACGACTGGCGTGGCGGACGCCGCCACCTGGGCGAAGCTCGTCACCGCGGCCAACGCGGGTGACGTCAACACACGGCCCTACGACTTCGTGGACGTCAGCGAATCCTCGCCCGAGACGATGACGCTCTACGTCAACGGCAAGACCACTTTTCACGCGCTCGTCAACACCGGTATTTCGGTCTCACCCACCGCCACGGGCACCTACCCGGTGTACCTGCGTTACACCAGCCAGACCATGTCGGGAACGAACCCCGACGGGACGCACTACTCCGACCCCGGCATCCCCTGGGTGAGTTACTTCAACGGCGGCGACGCGTTGCACGGCTTTCTGCGTTCAACCTACGGATGGCCCCAGAGCCTGGGTTGCGTCGAAATGCCCTTCGCCGCGGCCAAGGTCCTCTGGCCCTTCACTCCAATCGGCACACTGGTCAGCGTTCACGCGTAGATTCCGGACCGAAGGCGTGTCGGCCCCGCTGCGTCTCAACCTCGACGCCTCGCTCGCCGAGATCACGCGCACTCGCAACCGCGTGACGGCCAAAGCGTCCGCGGATCTCGTCGACGACGTCACGTAGGGCCTCGTTCGCCACCTGGCTGCTACGCGAACTTTCGATGGCTTCGGCGCGGGGATCGCGCGCGAGTCCCTCGAAGCCAAAGCTCAGTTGCAGCTGATTGTCGTCGCGACGGCCAAGGCTCGACGCGTGGATACCGAGTAGGCGCACCGCGCCGGCCAGGGTAACGGTCGTCAAGAGCGCCTGCGCGACGGCGGACACCGCTCCTTCATCGTCGAGACCAAAGGCGAGCGTCTGCGATCGTGACACACTCGTCAAGTCGTCGAATCGCACGATCAAGGTCACGGTTCGCGCGACGAGGCCTTGCGCGCGCAGAGCGCGCGCGACGACGTCGGCGTGGCGCTCCACGACGGCGTTGAGTTCGTCGCGTGACGAGAGTGACGACGCGAAGGTCTCCTCGTGTCCGACGGACTTATTGACGCGATCACTCACGACCCCGCGTGGATCTTCGCCCTGGGCGTAGGCCGCCAACATGGTGCCGAGGGCCGTGCCGAAGCGATGGACCAAGTCCGCCTCACTCACGCGGGCCAGGTCGCGCACGTAGCGAAGGCCGAGCTGGTCAAGCTTCGCGGCCGTCGCCGGCCCCACACCCCAGAGCGCGCGCACCTCGAGCTCGTTGAGCCACTGCGCCTCGAGCGCGGGCGACACCCACAACACCCCCGGACCCTCGACTAACTGGCCATTCTCAACCCGCGGTTTAGCGCGACGTGACGCCAACTTCGCGAAAAGTTTGTTCCGTCCAATCCCTACGCCGCAACGCAGTGACAGCTCGTCGGCCACACGTTGGCGAAGTTCGCGCGACGCCTCTATCGGGTCGACCTGAAGTCGCCGCAGGGAACGTAGATCCGCGAAAACCTCGTCGAGACCGACGGGCTCGTACTCGGGCGTCAGGTCACGGATTATCGCGTGAAAACGTCGCGAGTACTCTTCGTATCGATCAAAGCGGCCGGGCAGAATGATGAGATCCGGGCAGAGTCGCCTCGCGATGACACTGGGCATGGCGCTACGTACGCCGTAACGTCGCGCTTCGTAACTGGCGGACGCGACGACCCCCCGTTCGCCTCCTCCCCCCACGGCGACCGCCTTACCAAGGAGCGACGGATCATCGAGAATCTCCACCGAGGCGAAGAAGGCGTCCAAATCGACGTGCGCGACGGGCGCGTCGAGAACGCTCGGGCCACTAGAAACCGAGTTCGACACTACGGAACGCTTCGCCGAAATCGACGCCCACGGGACGCCCCGCCTGCTCGGCGCGGTCGTAGACGATGGCACGAATAGCTTCCGCGTCGTCAGCGAGTTGCGACGCGTGCGCGAGCACGGCCTTGACTTTCGTGTCGATGGTGCGCGTCACGTCAATAACGACGTCCGGTTCGTGCGTGCCACTAAGCAACAAGAGATCGACCCGATGGGCCGGTCCGGCCTCGGGAAAGTACAGGGGCATGGCTGCCGCGGGCGCCACGGCGTCGAGCAGCGCCCAACCGGCTTCTCGATGATCGCGGTGATTGACGTAGACGCCGCCGAAGAACGTGGCCGTCGGATCGGGACCTAGGACCACCTCAGGACGTAAGTGACGAACGTGGCGCACGAGCGCCTCGCGTAACGACTCGTCATTACTTAACGAACCGTCGGGGTACTCCAAACTGATCGCACTTCGCGCTCCCAACAGGTCGGCCGCGACGGCAAGCTCCTCGCGTCGGCGGTCGCGCAGCGACGTCGCGTCCGTTACTGGCGCGTGGGAACCCTTGGCACCGTCGCAGAGCACAATAAGGTGCACGTCGCAGCCTTCACTCGCCCATTGCGCGAGGGCCCCGCCCGCGGCGATGTCGGCGTCGTCAGGGTGCGCGTACACCGCAAGCACCGTTCGTGGGGTAAGGCGAAGAACGCGCACGCCTAATTCCGATGTTTAGGGGCCGTCGTCTTGACGAGCATGCCAATCTCGCGGGCGAAGTCGTCGGTCCCTTCGAAGCCTTTGTAGACCGACGCAAAGCGGACGTAGGCCACGTCATCGAGGTCGCGCAGTGCGTCCAACGTCGCCACGCCCACCTCCTCACTCGTGACGTCCCGTCCGAGCAGTCGCATCGACTCTTCCACTTTGACCACTAATTGCGCTAACGCGTCGTCATCGACCGGTCGGTTCTTCGCGGCCGCCCGCACGCCGTTGAGAATCTTGACGCGGTCGAACGGCTCGCGCTCCCCCGAACGTTTGACAATGTAGAGACCGGCCTCTTCGATACGCTCGTAGGTCGTAAAACGCTGCCCGCAGGCCGCACATTCGCGTCGACGACGAATGGCTACGCCGTCCTCGGCCAGCCGTGAATCGACGACTCGGTCGTCGTCCGCCGTACAAAAAGGACAACGCATAGCCTCACGATACACCGAAAACCCCAATAATTTCAGGGAATCAGCACGTGCTCGCCTGGGACCACGACGTTGGAGCCCAATTCGTGTACGAGGGCCGCGCGCGCCTTCGCGACGTTGAGTGGATTCACTCGTTGAGCGATTGCACTCAACGTATCTCCCGACTGCACGAGGTACACCGTGCCGGGTGCCAACACTGCGCTGGTCGCGACGTCGGTTGGTAGTCCCGTGTCGGTCACGCCACCGAACGAGGTTCCCGGCACCGCGAGAATGGCCACGGCGACCACGAGAGCCGCGCCGGCGAGGATCCGGTTCCGACGACGCAGGCGGCGCGCTTTGGCGGCCCGTCGCTCACTCAAGCTCGGCCGGCGTCGTTCCTCGACGGACACCAAACGAAGTTCCGCCACCCGTGGCTCTGATACCCAGAGGGTCTCTTCAATCTCGACAGCCGCCATTACCGACACTCCTTAGACGAACACCTGTTCGTAAGTATAGAGCGAACAAGTGTTCGGTACAAGGGTTAATTTTCGACGGAAGCCTTCAGTATCCTTCCTGATTAAGGGCTAGTTCGTGACCAAGCCGTCCAAAGTGCTCCCATCGGGCAGTGCCGAAGGCACCTCGGCGGCGCAAAATTTCGCGAGCTTCGTGGACGTCACGAGCAAGTCGAACTCGATGCCGACGCACGAGGTCCGCGCACTCTCTCGTCAGCGCAGCAGAGGGATGGTCGTTGGAATCAGTAACTTGGCCATCGGTCACCCACACCACGAGCTCGCCCGGCCGAGCTGCCCTCACAGCCCACTGCACGACCGGACCGTCAACTCCGTTGCCAACCTGACCCGTGGGCGGTGTGGGATGCACACTCCCGCCGCGCGCTAACAGCCACGCGTTGGCGGAACCGGTCACGTCGCCGGGCCGGTGGCTGTAGCCCACAATTAGCGCGCCGGGCGCGACGCAAAGAAGGTTCTGGAGATCGTCGAGCGCGAGGTCCATCGAACCTGATTGATCAATCACCACTACGCCCCCTCTGCTTGGTCGCGAACGCGCGTACAGACGTCGCTGATCATCCGTGAGCAGACGTTCGGGATAGCGCAACACCGTCCCACTAGTCGCGGGTCGCCAGCGACGCGTCGGCCCTTGACGGGCGGTGGCGCGCAGCACCGGTGCTTCGTCGAGTCGCAGTGGCGCGAAATGGCCGCTGGGGGCACGCCGCCCGCCAGGTTCGAGAGAGCGGCGAAACGCTCGCAGACTCGGTGCGTCGACCGGCGGCGCCGCGGAGATGGCGCGCGTCAAGAGACGCGCGACCATCAAGGTAGAGCGCGCGTACCCCAGTGGCAGTTCGTCGACAATTGTGGTGTCGCCCAGAAAGTCGGTTGAAATCTGACTCATCAGCCGCCGCACGTGTTGCGCCAACGCGCCAAGGCCCAGTCGCCACTCCGGGCGCGCTTTGCGCACTGCGTTCACAAAGGGACGCTCGCCACCCGTGCCGAGTACGGCCACCATGAAGCACAACGCCTCACCCCAGTCACCGCGTTGCGCGACGTGACGACCACCGTCTCGCTCACTACCGTCGGTCAAGAGCGCGACGTCAAAACCAGTCCGTGCCACCAAGGTGTTCACGCGAAACTCCTCGGCGCACTCGAGGGCGCGCGGCGCCACCTCGTCGAGAGCGGCTACGAGATGCTCCACGTGAGGACTCACGCGAGCGTGCATGAGTTCATGAGCCCGCACGACTCTCGCTAACTCGCTCGCCTCGAGTGGCACCTCGAGGACGCGTCGCGACAGATCACACGACGCACCACCGCGTGACGTCGATCCCTCGCGCACGGTCCACGCGGCGAGCCCCTGGTCGTCGTGTCGACCCGTCACTAACTCCGGAAAGACCAACGTCGCGTTCACGCCAGCGCTCCGACCCGTAACGCGTCGAGGATTCCCTCCGCCGACGGGCCGAAAACCAGACGGGCGGCCGTCGTTGCGCCGTACGCGTCGCGCAACTCGTCAAATGCGTAAAAACTACGCAGCGAGACCCGGCGCGAACTTGGACCCAGTGCGCCGCGGCGCGCGGGCTCGCGTAGATCTTCGCTCAAGCGCGCTAGCGCGTCGTGCGGCGGTCGATCGACGCGCACGCGCACCGGAAATCGGTCCAAGAGTGACGCCGGGAGCTCGTCGAGCGACTCGATGTTCGTCGTCATGACGACCGAGAAGTCTGGTCCTGGCGTGACCCACTCCAGCGTTTCTGGATTGCGCCAGCGAGCGGATTCAACACTGTCAGTGACGGCAAGCAGCGTCGCGAGCGCGTCACCCGAAGCACGATCCACTTCATCGAGCACGAGGCGACCACCGCGCCCCGCGTTTGCGCACCATGCCCGAATGGCCGGGCCCTCACGCCAGGTGAACGTCCCTTCCCGTGAGGGCATCCACGTACCGGTTATCTCGCCCGCGGTAAGGTCCTCCGTGCAGATCAGCCTTTCGGCGCTGGTCGCACCGACGTGTAACGCGGCGAAGGTCTTACCCGTCCCCGGTGGTCCGTACAGCAAGACGCGCCGCAGTCCGGCCCTCATCACGTCAGCAAAATCCTGCCAGCAATCTGATTGAGCATTGCAATCCACGCTTCCCCTTTCGTTGACCAACCCAACGGTCGCGGGGTACCTGCGACGAAAAGTGTCACGGTGGTCGCACGCGCGCGCCGTCGCACGCGCGCGGGTGCAGTCCAATTGCTCGAAGGCCACTATTCGTCTGGCGACTATTGGGTGAACGGTGACCCTCACCACGTTCACGTTCGACGAGACGAGACGACCGAAAACGGCGAATCGCGCAACGTGCGTCGACGCCGACTATCTCAGCTTTCGACCGATTCGCCGAGGTAGACAGCGCGCACTCGCTCGTCGTGCAGCAAGTTCTGCGCCGTGTCGCTGAACACAATCCGACCGTTCTCCATAACGTAGCCACGATCGGCCAGTCGCAGAGCCTGCGCCGCGTTTTGTTCGACGACGAATACGGTCGTGCCCTGTTTACGAATATCCGCGATGATTCGAAAAATCGTTTCGACAATCATCGGAGCCAAACCCATGGAGGGTTCGTCGAGGAGCAGGAGTCGCGGCTGGGCCATCAACGCGCGCGCGATGGCCAGCATCTGCTGCTCGCCACCCGAGAGATTCGCGCCTAACTGCTTGCGGCGGTCTTTCAAGATGGGAAACGTTTCGTACATCCTCGACATGTCATCGTGGTAAGCACTGCTGCGCTTGAAGGCCCCCATCTCCAGGTTCTCTTCGACGGTCATTTGCGGAAAAATGCGACGACCTTCCGGTACGTGGCTAATACCCATCGCGCTGAAGTCGTGTGCTTTGACGTTGGTGATATCGGCACCTTCGAAAAAGATGGCGCCGCTGGACGGTGCGTGCAGCCCCGAGAGCATTCGTAGCGTCGTGGTCTTACCCGCCCCGTTTGCACCCAAGAGGGTAACGATTTCGCCCTCGTTAATCTGGAAGGAGATTCCGTGCAACGCGGTAATGGCGCCGTATCGAACGGTTGCCTCTTGGACGTCCAGCATCATGAGGGGGACTTCTCACTTTCGTCATCACTCGAGCCCAGGTAGGCCTCGATTACGACGGGATTGGACCGAATCGCCTCGGGCGAGCCTTCGGCGATGACGCTCCCGAAGTTCAAGACGTACAGGCGCTCGGCCAAGGCCATCACCAATTTCATGTCGTGTTCGATCAGCAGAATCGACACGCCCATCTCGTCGCGAACTTTACGAATGAGTTCCGTCAACTGAATCTTTTCGGCCGGGTTCGTCCCCGCCGCGGGCTCGTCAAGCAACAGCACTTGGGGATCCGTCGCGAGGCCCCGGGCGATTTCGAGTCGTCGCCGATCACCGTAGGACAGGGATGATGAGATGACGTTCGCCTTGTCGTAGAGTCCCACAAACTTGAGAAGTTCTTCGGTGCGCTCGTCGGAATGACGCTCGCCGCGACGCGTCCGCGGACCCTTCACCATGGCCCCAATGACGCCGATTCCTCGGTGCGATTCGGCGCCGATTTTCACGTTTTCAAACGTCGTGAGGGCACTGAACATACGTGACGCCTGGAAGGTTCGCGCAACTCCGGCCGACGCGACTCGATGCGCCTTCTTACCAATTATTGAGATGACCTTACCTTCTCGATTGGTGAAGAAGATCGAGCCTTCTTGCGGTTGGTACACACCCGTGAGTGAATTGAAGAGTGACGTTTTGCCCGCGCCGTTTGGTCCAATAACGGCCAGAATTTCGCCGCGCTTCTGGTGGAGACTGACGTCATTTAACGATACGACACCCCCGAAACGAAGAGTCACGCTGTCGACGTTGAAAATCAAGTCGCTCATGGTGTGTCTCCCGTCAAAACCTCGTCCATATGACCCTCACCGGCTTTGGACAGCACCATTTCACGCTGGCGTCGCCGCGACGGAATGAGACCCGAGGGACGAAAGATCATCATCAAAACGAGCAGGGCGCCGAGGTACATGTACAGGTCGGCCGATTGATAGCCCTGGGGTGGCGTGTGGAGCAGGTAACTGTACGCAACCTGGATAATGATCGCGCCCACGACGACGCCAAAGATCGAACCCATGCCGCCAAAGATCACGAGTACCAGGATGTTGATCGACGATTGCAGCGTGAAGCTGGACGGGAACACGTTGTTGGACTGACTCGCGGTGACTACGCCCGCGAAGCCCGCGGTCGAGGCGCCAATGGCAAAGGCCATAACCTTGTACTTCAGTGGATTGATGCCCACCGATTCCGCGGCTACCTCGTCTTCTCGAATCGCGGTCCACGCCCGACCAATGCGGGAGTGCTCGAGTAGCGAGAACGCGATTAAGAAGATGACGAGGAACACGAGGAGTAAGTAGTAGTACGGCACGGGCTTCAAGGACCAGACGTAGTGCAGAGGACCGACGTGCAGGACCGGGTGCGGTATCGGCCCCGAGCCCTGTGAACCACCGGTGATGCCGTAGAGATTGTTCGCGAAGATCGTGACGATTTCGCCAAAGCCCAGCGTGACGATCGCTAGGTAGTCACCGCGGAGGCGCAGGGTCGGTGCGCCCAGCAAAATCCCGGCCACCATAACGATGACGATGGCGACGGGAATCGCCACGAAGGGGTCGAAGTGGCCGTGAAACGGCGCGGGAGTCGGCAGGGAGCCCGTTATCCACGCCGTGGTGTAGGCCCCAATGGCGTAGAACGCGACGTAGCCCAGGTCGAGTAGTCCCGCGAAGCCCACCACGACATTCAGCCCCGTCGCCAACAGCACGAAGACGCCAATCTGCTCGGTCATCGCCGAGTGCCAAAAGGCGTCGTCGACAATCCGCGGCAGCAATAGAGCCACGATGAGGGCAACGCCCAGCAAACTCCAGCGCACTGGCTTGCGCTGGGTAACAGCGCGCGGGTAGGTAAGCGCCTTCGACGTCGTCGTACGGATTACCGAACCCTGCGTCAGCCATCCCGACCAGATAGCGAAGACCACGACCGCGAGTGCGAGGAACACGACCCAACGTTGGGTGCGAAACAGTCCGTAAAACGACGAAGCTTCGAAAAATGAACCGCGAAATCCCGCCGTCGGCGTCTGGGTACTTCCGGGCGGCCCCGTCATCAAGGCGACAAGCTCCATGACGAGAAACGAGATTCCGAATCGGCGCAGGTGCGGATTGCGAAGGAAGGTCTGCATCAGGCGGCCCTCCCCAGGCGTTCACCCAAGATGCCCGTCGGTCGAAATAGCAGCACCGCAACCAAGATGCCAAAGGCGATGACGTCGATGTACGCGGCCTGGACGAAGACCACCGACAAGCTCTCCACCACCCCCAACAGCAGACCGCCGATCATCGCGCCACGGAGGTTCCCGATGCCGCCAAGGACTGCGGCAGTAAAGGCCTTGAGGGCCGGTACGAATCCCATGGTGTAGACCACCCCGGTGCCGAGGCCAAAGAGAAAGCCCGCCGCGCCCCCAAGGGCGCCGCCGACGATAAAGGTCAACGCAATGGTGCGGTCAATATTGACACCCATCAGTGACGCCGTTTCGGCGTCTTGCGCGACGGCGCGAATGCTGCGGCCGAGTTTCGTAGTCGCCACGACGCGGTCGAGGGCGAAGAGCATCACGACGCCCGCGATAAAAATCACCACGTAGTACAACTGCACCGCTGCGCCAAAGATATGAAAGACAGGATGGTTAATGTACGGCTGCGGCATGGAGATGGAGTAGCGACCGAACTCTTTACCCGCCAAATTGAACAGAAAATATGACGCGCCAATTGCACTGATGAGGTAGGCCAATTTGGGCGCGTTACGACGTCGCAGTGGTCGGTACGCGACTCGTTCGAGCAAAGTAGCCACCAGAGCCCCCGCGGTGCCACCCACCACGATGCCCACGATGATGAGAAAGACCGTCGCGGCGCCGCTCGGCACCGAATTACCAATCAGCGCCTTCATAACGAAATAGCCAGCGAATCCCCCGGACATGAATATCTCCGAGTGGGCAAAGTTGATGAGTCGAAGCACGCCGTACACCAAGGTGTACCCCACCGCAATCATCCCGTAGAGAAAGCCATTGGCGACCCCGCCAACGAAGAGGCTCCAGAACTCTAAACGAAACGTCGCAAAATGACCCGACAGATAGTGGCCGAAGGCGCCCAAGGTCTCCCCTTTTCAATTGGCACGAGTGTAACCAAACTGAAGGAGCCGGGGGCTCAACGCCCCCGGCTCCTTCAGTTGATGCTAAACCTTAGTTATTCAAGGCCCAGCTGAACGATTTTTCCGTTCTCAACCTTGTTGACGAAGATCGCCGAACCGGCAATGTTGCCGTTCATTTGAAACTTCACCAACTTGGTCATGCCCTTGTAGGCCAACTTGTGCAACTCAGCCACGATTCCGGCCCTGGTCACCTTCTTGAGGTGCTTCATGGCGTTGATGATGGCGTTCGCGGCGTCGAAGGACTCCGGTGCGTAGGTCGCGTTGGCGGCACTGAAGTGCGCCAGACCCTGGTACGCCGAGTTGAACTTCTTGTTGGTCGACGTCGCGCAGGCGCAGGTCAACAGGGCACCGTTCGCGGCCGAGGCCGGAGTGGTTCCCTGAATCAGTGCCGGGGACAGCGAACCGTCACCCGACATCACGGTGCCGGTGAAGCCAGCCGAGTTCAGCGCGCCGAGGAACAGGCCTAGGTCGCAGTAGTAGCCACCGTAGAACAATCCCTTCGCGCCACTCGCGACTGCCTGGGTCGCGGCTGCGGAGTACTCCGTCGCCGAGGCCGTACCGTTCTGGCACTGTGACGTACCGGGCACGGTGGCCGAGGTCACCGTCGCGCCGTCAGTCTTGGCTTGCGCCGCAACTGCCGTGGCGAGACCGGCACCGTAGGACGTACCGTCATTGACCACGTAGATCGAGTTCAACTTCAACTTCTTGACCAAGTAGTCAGCGTCCGCAGGACCCTGAACACCGTCGTCCGCAACGACGCGGAAGAAGTTGTTCCATCCACCGGTCGCCAGCGAAACGCGAGTCGCCGAAGGACTCACGGTCGCCACGTGCGCCGCGCTGTAGAAGGGCTCCGCAGCCGCCGTAGCACCCGAGAACGCGGGGCCGACGATCGCGACGAGCTTCTTGTTCGCGACCGCAGCTTGCGCCTGAGTCGGAGAAATCGTCGGGTCACCCTGGTCGTCGTAGGTCTTCAGCGTGAGCTTGAAAGGCAACTTGCCCGACGCGTTGGCCTCATTAATTGCCAACTGGACGGCAAAGACCATGTTCAAGCCGAGTTGCTGGTTGCCACCCGAAAGGGGTCCTTCGTAACCGATGGTGTAGGTGGGCTTCGCCGCCGCTCCTGACGTTGACGCAATACCGACAGCCGGCACCACCATCAACAGCAGGGCACTCGAAGCCACCGCAGCCACCGTCTTGTTCAAACGAAGCTTCATTTAGCTCGTCCTTCCTCAACTGTGTTTCAAACTCGCCCACCGAGTTCACCGACACGCCACCT